>CAZNCO010000147.1:0-9045 GCA_964571345.1 uncultured Ohtaekwangia sp. | reverse complement strand
AAAGGCCATCTGCCGCTTAGTTCGCGCTAAGTAGGAGTTACTTCCCTCTAATTCTTATACCTGGCCAGGTACGGACGGGTATTTTCTTATCCGACAGGTCATTTTTACCCATACATTCAAAAAATAGTATCATTTTTTTAAAGAATGATCAAAAAACTACCTGTTGCAAACGGATTCGTTAATAATTTCAGAATAAATGGGTATTTTTTTACCCATTCTTCACAATTTTGTAATGTTCGATAAGGAAATAACCAAATAATTAACCTAAACCCGCTGTTATGAAAAAATCGGTACTCTTGCTTGCCTTGCTGATTGGGGTAAGCATCTTTTCTGTGTTTCAACCTGCCGTACCCGGCACGATTGTCACAGAAGGAATCAATTCTGGCGATGTAGCCTGGATGCTTTGCGCTACCGCCCTCGTATTATTAATGACTCCAGGCCTTGCCTACTTCTACGGTGGTATGATAGATACCAAAAACATTATCTCCACCATGTTGCAGAGCTTCATCGCCATGGGCGTGATCAGCGTGTTGTGGATAGTGGTTGGCTTCAGCCTTGCCTTTGGCGATTCCATCGGGGGCTTCATCGGCAACCCTACGTCCTTCTTCATGTTTCAAAATGTATTAGATGGCAAGCCTTGGTCATTGGCACCTACCATCCCGCTGGTGTTATTCGCCTTCTTTCAATTGAAGTTTGCCATCATCACACCTGCGCTGATCACCGGTACTTTTGCCGAGCGTATCAAGTTTAAGTCATACATCCTGTTCCTGGTGTTGTTCTCTTTATTAATCTATGCACCCCTTGCACACTGGACCTGGCACCCTGACGGATTCCTTTTCAAGTGGGGTGTGCTTGATTTTGCTGGCGGCACGGTAGTGCACATGTCTGCTGGCTTTGCAGCTCTTGCCGCTTCTATTTACTTGCGCGATAAGTCAGAACAGAAAACAACGATCTCTCCGGCCAATATTCCCTTTGTATTGTTGGGCACCGGCTTGCTCTGGTTCGGATGGTTTGGTTTCAATGCCGGTAGCGCATTAGGTGCCGGTCCATTAGCTGCTTCGGCTTTCGCTACTACAAACACTGCGGCTGCCGCTGCTGGTCTTGCCTGGGTTTTGTTTGATGCTGCCCGCGGTAAAAAACCTTCGGCTGTTGGCTTTTGCATCGGCTCGGTAGTTGGCCTTGTAGCCATCACACCTGCTGCCGGTTTTGTTACTATCCCTTCAAGCTTATTCATAGGCACATTCGCAGCCATCATCAGCAATGTAGTAGTGCACTGGAAGTCTAAAACTTCATTGGAAGATACATTGGATGTATTCCCTTGCCACGGTGTGGGTGGATTGGTAGGCATGGTGATGACAGCCCTGTTGGCAAATACCGCAGTGAATGCTGCAAATACTACCGGTAACGGTCTCTTCTTTGGTGATTTTACTTTGTTCCTGGTGCACATGAAAGCACTTGTTATTGTAGTAGGCTACACCGTAGTAGGATCGTTCGTGATCCTGAAAGTAGTTGACCTGATTTTCAATCTCAGAATTTCTGCCGAAGAAAAGAAAGTAGGATCAGACTACAGCCAGCATGGCGAAAATCTTTATCCCTACGATTTCTCTATCGCAAAAGAAGAAATGGCATAAAACAAAAAAGCCCCATGAAGGGCTGATCCTATCGGGGCGCTTTAGAGAAATCACTAAAGCGTCCCGCGGGGTGGTGAGACCCCAGCAGGACCACTTTAGCTTATTGTTTAATTAAAAACATTTACAAAAATATGAAAAAGGTAAAAATATGCCTTTCGGTTGCCCTGGTGATGCTGACGTTTGCATGCAGCTTCGCTCAGCCTATGGCTGAAAAAGACAGCACAGAAGTGATCAAGCCCAAAGCTGCCGAAGAAGAAGAGAAAAAAGAAGAAGGCAAGCTTACCCTTTCGGGATACCTTGATTCATACTACTTCACCAACTTCAACAATCCTTCTTCACGCGATAACATGGGCCAATCCGGTGTGGGCCGTGGTTTCGACAGGCGCGTAGACCAGTTTCAGTTGGGTATGGTGCAAACGGTTTTCAAATACACCAACAAAAAATCAGAGATGATTGCCGACCTGGCCTTTGGCCCAAGTGCACAGTATGGAAGCTATGGTAACGTGCCTGCACTGGCACCAGCGTATGGCTTTAAAGTTGGTAACGATGTATATTCTGCCGTTATCATCAAGCAAGCCTATTTCAAATACAACGCTACCGAAAAACTCTCCTTCATCGCGGGGCAGTTTGGTACGCACATTGGCTACGAGTATATCGATGCGCCACTCAATTTCTTCTACTCCATCAACCACACCTTCAATAGCGGGATCCCTTTCTATCACACAGGTGTAAAAGGAACCTATGTATTCAGTGACAAAGTTTCGTTGATGCTGGGCCTCACCAATGGTTTTGATTACGTGCATGACAACAACCGCGCAAAAGGTATCATCGGCCAGCTCTCGTTGGCACCAGCTAAAGGACTCAGCATTTATTTCAATTACATCAACACCAACGAAGCAAATGCAGATTCACTGGGGCATACACCTCCGGGAAATTTTACAGTATATGATTTGAATGGCGGCTACCAGGCTACCGAAAAATTATATATTGGCTACTGGTTTATGATGGGAAGACAGTATGGGGCGCTAGGTTCACCGGGCACATTTATTCCGGCTGATGGCGACACAAAAAATGTAAAAGTTTGGGGCGGAGCAAACATTTATTTGATTTACACCTTATCAGATATGTTTAGCCTTGGCTTTAGAGGAGAATACTTCGACAACTCATCGGGTGCACGCGGGCTGCGCAATTATGACCTTACCAAAGTTTCCGCAAGCAACCCAACCGGTGCGGTAGGCGCATCTGTAAATACCTACACCTTAACGGGAACCTTCACCCTTGCCGATGGTCACTTGCTTTTAAAACCTGAATTGAGAATGGATGTGTTCAGTAAAGTGAATGGAGCCGGAAACGAAAGCTCGCAGCAGTTTATGGATTCCAATGGCAAATACACCAACAACAGTCAAACTACATTGGGCATGGCCATGATCTACAAATTCTGAAAATTTAACCTTATACCTAAATCGAGGAAGCCCCGGCAACGGGGCTTTTTTGTTTTCTAAAATAACCCACTGCGTAGTTCCCTATAATTCAATGTGCGATCGGATACCCCACACACCAATGGAACCACGATCGGCATTGAAAGCCATGTTCCAAATGTATTGGTAATCGACTGTCAGATACATGTTTTTACTCACACGTGCAGAGTAATAAATTTCTACAATACGTTCTGGTGCATAGTTTAATCGGCCATCGCCAATAATAAAGCCGTTGCCACCGCGCGCTAAAAAGCTCTGTTGATCTTTTGAAAGTCCATTGATCACACCCGCAACACCAACAAATGCATCGTAGTGTTTCCATAGATGGCCAAAGATGACCGCCCCCGCTGATATCGAATTATCAATTTGAGTAAATCCATAATTTTCGGTCTTACCATCGGCCCAACTATTAGTGGTAAACCACGCCCAGTTTTTATACTCTTGCTCCAGGTTCATTACCACACCGTATTTCAAGTGGTAGCTGTTTCGGTTTTTTGCCACGCTATCAGGGTCGGTGTATTTCTGATCGTTGAATACCACCCCGCGTGTGCTGTTTCTAAATGCCGTGAATCCGATGGTAGCCTGCTTTTTAAAAAGTTTGAATTGCTGTCTGAAATCAAAATTCAAAGCATTTGCCTCTGCAAAGTTTGTATCGAACGTTGGGCCGTTGGGAGCATACGATGGAATCGTGTAGGATAATTTTATATTTCGCCCGGGCACAACATATTCTACTACGGTGCCCCACGTATTGCCACGGGTATCCGAACAAAAATCATAGGCACCTCCGGTCATCAGCGCCCAATTCATAAACTGCGTGCGGCCATCGTTGGCAAACTTTGAGCCATCAAAGTAATCGAGTAAACTAAACTTACCTGCCGTGATGGTGATGCGCTTCTCCGGCAGTTCTTCCTTCAATTGATTGTAAGTATTGTCAAAAGATTCCATCTTATCCGTGAGTGGAATGTGATGACGGACAAATGCACGCGCAAAATATACTTTCGGCTGCCCGCTGCCCACGCGAAAAGCTTCTCCATTCGGAAAACCCGCAATGCCTGCTACCCCACTTAAACCACTGCCCCCGGCCAGTTCAGGGTTTACATAAATGGATGTGTTCTTGCTCAGCCGCAACCCAAGAAACCAGGTGTTGCGCACCGTGATTTGTGTTTCATAATTATTGTTAAGGCTTTTGATACCAGAGTAGGGCACAGAAAAAGCATCGTGCGACTGATACACGACCGTATTCATGAAATGAAACGTCCATCGATTCAATGATTTTTCGTTTGACTGCGCACACGCAACAAACCCATTAAAGCTAATTGCCAGAAGAATCAGAACCCTGCTCATAAAATCCTTTGCTGATTTTTTAAATGAATAATTCTCCTATTCTGTTTAATGAATAAGAATCAGAGACCCATCTTGTTTTACGGGCTAAATTCTGAGACTTCGAAAATTCAGGAAGAGGTATTCGCTCTTTACCTGCAGTGCCGAAATTCGATTGCTAAAATCATTTTGGTTCACTTGCCTGCAGTTCGGATCAGCCGAAATAATTGCAGGCAAAGAGACGGAGAGAAAATCGCGCAACGAAACATTAATCGACTCAGATCGAATAAACAAATTCTTTTCAAACGACTCCACCTTACAGATGGAAGCATCCTCAGAATACCAATTCGGGCTCTCGCAATTATGAGCGATAAGCGTCCACGAACAGAGGTAAATAAAAATCAGTTTTTTCATCAGATAACACAAAATTAAAGCTTAGGCTATTACAGCCAAACTTTTTGAAACTGATAGAAGTCAGCATTTATACTACATTCGTTATAATTTGTAATAGCTACATTCCAAATCATCGATCAGAATCAATAAATTTGCACCCGTGAGTTCGAAACTATTCTATACCAGGCTAATTA
This sequence comes from uncultured Ohtaekwangia sp., assembly GCA_964571345.1. Lineage (GTDB taxonomy): Bacteria > Bacteroidota > Bacteroidia > Cytophagales > Cyclobacteriaceae > ELB16-189. The sequence continues at coordinate 4,029 of CAZNCO010000147.1, read as the reverse complement.
ATCGATCCGATTGGGTGGCATTTCTTTTATTTGCCGCTATTTTCCTTGGGCAAACGTCTTTTTTCTCAGGCTCAAAAGACAGCCATCGGTTTGTAAGCCAGCTTTGCTTCACAGCCGCTGCACAAAATTCTCAGGCCGATATTCTCAGGCCCGACCATTCGGTTAGCCACGCCCAACACAGGCCGGCTAATTTGTTTATCAGAACAATTGATTTTTCTTTCGATTCAATCGATTCGATTAACAATTTCTGCCTTAGAGCATTCGATTATACTTCTCGTGCTTGCAGGCAAACTGATTACGTGCTTCTGCGGGTCTTTCGCATTTGATTTTTTGAAGTCCTTCTGATTTTCAGAAATGCCGCACCGGCTGCGGTCTACCATTCATTTTATTCCAAGCGAAAAAAGATGAAATAGCATCAGGAGATTTCCACAACGGAAATATCTGGATTCGAACTCCATCTGGCCTTAAAAAACAATTTATTAATCCAATGAAACGCGTATTCATAATACTGTTTATCTACCTATCATATTTTCAAAGCATTGCCCAGGAAGTAGAACAAAAACTTGACTCCAATGAAGTTAAGGTAAACTATGAAGCTTATGTAGATTATCACTACGTGGCAGACGGCAATCGCCTGAAAGACAACACCCGCTTCTCAAATTCAAATCCTTATTTTATTAATCAGTTTGGTCTTGCTTATGCGTATCTGCAGGCAGATATCGAATACAAGAAATTTTTTGCAAGGGCCTCCTTCCACACTGGGGAAATTGTGCGTGTGATGTACGCTGGGGAGGATGATTATTTGTATAAAATGATTCGTGAACTTTCTTTAACCTACCGGATCAACGATAAGTTTGAACTTCAAACCGGTATTTTTCCAGCCATCTACGGAAGTGAAACGTTCATCAATAAAGACAACCTGCACGCCACCCGCGCCACCATGACGGACTTTGCACCGGACTACGAAGCAGGCTTTCGTGTGAAATATCGCCTCGGCAAATACTGGCAAGGTACAGCCCAAATGACCAACGGCTGGCAGGTAATCAAGGATAACAACAATAGCCCGGGTTTTGGAATTGTGCATGTGTATGACAACCCAGGAAAGTTTTTATTCAACTACGGCATTTTTGCGGGCAACGAAATCTATGCAAGCAGAGGAGCCCTGAATCAATTTAAATTCTATCATAATTTGTTTGCGCGCATTTATTCGGGCAGATGGATATTCGCTCCCATGCTTGATGTCTGTTTCATTGATGATCCCAACACTCACCAAAAGAACCAATATGAAGCGTACGGACTTTCTGTACGCTATGCAATAGACCGCAAGTGGGGAGTAGCCGCACGTCACGAATACATCCACGACCCGAACGCAATTATTAATGAGCTGGTGTCTCCGTTCTTGCCAAACGGTATACTTGCAAATGGAAGCACCTTCACCCTGGAATACTTGCCTGCTCCAGAAGTAACGTTGCGTTTTGAAACACGCTACACATCCCTTAATCAACCTGCGTTTGAAAAAATGAACGGAAACATCACTAACAACGACCTATTTTTTATGATTTCAGCCGCCATTAAGTTGAAGCACACCTCGTTCATAGAGAAGTTCCAGGAGCCATTCCTGAAATCTCAGTTTATCAAGTAATATGGCATTGGCCAAACATTTCGTTCGTGAGCCAGTTGTATTTACAACTGGCTCATTTTTTAAAACTGATAGTTGAAAAAGTTCTCTCGAGTCAGTTACCTGTTCCTTAAGACATAACAGAAAGGGAAACTTTTGTAAATTAGTGCCAATGATCTCGCAAGCAAGAAAACAGAAACACTATTTGCGCCTGATGGTGCAAGTATTGCTCGTGCTGTTTTTATTCATAACCTTGCTGCCAGAAGCGGGCGATCACACAAGGTTAAGGGCACCAAATCTTGTGAAGCAGTCACAGCAGGATCTTTTCGTTCCCCTGCAAAACCAAGTACAAAACCTGAAACTGCAAGCCAAGCAAGCGTTTCTTTTTTTAAAGCGTTTAGACCTGAAGTCAAGCCATCTTCCAAAATTCTTATTTAAGTCTCTTGACGTAAACCTTTTCAAGAGAAATTCTTTTTATACCTGCATTTCGATAAACGCTCCTTAGTACGTTATCGGTCTTCTGAATTTGCACCTGGCAACATGTGAGTTGCTTATGGTCTCGAAGATTATTATCAAAATTTAAGACGGATAGAAATGTGCTGCCTGAAAGCTCAAGAGCTAACAGCATAGGCATCTGCTAAAAATCATTACCACATGAAGTGAGCATAAAGAATACTTATCCAGCGGCATGATCATCCGCATGCGAACTTCATGTGGCTTCAAGAAATAAAAAATTTAACACATGAAATCAGTTATTGAAACAATAAAAAACCTATGGTGCCCGATTTTAATGGTGATGCTTTTCCTGGCACTTGGCATCATCGTAAAGTTTAGTTGACAAAAATAAATACTCCCGGCAACTTTTGCCGGGAGCTCAACATCTAAAAGCCTATGGATAAAAATAAAGCAATCGAAAAACTAACCAGAATGCTGCTGGTGCCTATCGATGATCTGCGATTCACCGGGCACCAGGTACAATTGTTCTACAAACAAAAAAGCATTGGAAAGATTTACTTCGGTCACATACCCACGTTCGGGCAAAATGTAATCAAGTATTTTACACCCGAGGAAGTTTTAAATGATTTGGATTGGGAAGCTATTTATGAACACAACGCAAAAGCGATTGACGCTTCCATCATAACTCAATTGGGGTATGTTCCTAAAATATCTTCAGCAACCTGGCGCAAACTTTACCTTCACAAAGGAAGTGAAACTAAAAATAGCCGAATGCTTCTATGAACACTCGGGCTGGCGCGTAAACATTTGTTGAGCTCTCTTGGTAAATTAGAAAACTGGTTAAACATAAGGGGGACCGAATGCACCTGGAAACGGGTGCATTTTTTATATCGTGCTTTATTCCAGGCGCAAAGTATCTTCATATAACTAAATCGGGTTGATTGTTCGTACTTATGCAGTAAGTAATCGCATCAGGGAAACAGAATCATTGCTGCCTTTTGCCTGAATACTCCTACTTTTGCAGTATGCTTAGTATCCAAACATTTACGTTCAACGCTTTCGCGGAAAACACTTATCTGGCATACGATGAAACAAAAGAATGTGTGATCATCGATCCGGGCTGCTACTCGCGCGAGGAGCAGTATGAACTTACCGAATTCATTGAATCAGAAAAGCTCAGAGTAAAATATTTATTGAACACACATTGCCATGTAGACCACGTGCTTGGTAATTATTTTATCAAAGACAAATACCGCGTACCGTTTCTAATGCACGAACAAGATTTTGCTACGCTCAAATCTGTGAAACTCTATGCACCGATGTACGGCTTTCCTTCATACCACGAAGCAGAGCCTGATGGTTTCTTAAAAGAAGGTGAAGAGGTGAAGTTTGGAAACGCTCGTTGGAAGATTCTCTTCCTGCCTGGCCATGCGCCCGGCCACATCGGCTTCTATGACGACAAAGAAAAAATCATTTTCGGAGGGGATGTGCTCTTTGACAGCAGTATCGGCCGCACTGATTTGCCGGGTGGAAATTTTAACACGCTCCTTCATAGCATCCAGCAAAAATTATTTTTGCTTCCTGATGACGTAGTGGTTTATCCAGGGCACGGCCCCACCACTACGATCGGAAAAGAAAAAATATCCAACCCTTACTGTGCTTTAAGTTTATCCTGATGAAATGGCCGTTTAAAAACATACCCAAGACTGTGATGATACAGCCAATTCATGTGTCCATAAACAATTAGAAATTAACAGATGAATTTAAAAAAACATATTCCCAATGCACTTACGTGCGCAAATCTTCTGTGTGGTTGCCTTGGTATCGTTTACTGCCTTGAAAATAGAGACTTGCCCGCAGCGTATTTTGTTTGGGCAGCAGGTGTTTTTGATTTCTTTGATGGCTTCGCTGCACGCTGGCTAAAGGTTACTTCCGCCATTGGCAAAGAACTGGAC
>CAZNCO010000146.1:0-9078 GCA_964571345.1 uncultured Ohtaekwangia sp. | reverse complement strand
GTTCGATGATGTTGTTCACATAAAAAATGCTGATCGACAATAACGGCAGCGGGATCAGGGCAAACCAGGTAAGACGTGTGCTGATCGAAAACATCACCGGCACCAGCATCATAAACAACGTGATCATGGTGAGGCCATACATGATTGAGGGGCCCAGGTACATCCGCACACGGCCCACATCTTCGCTGATCCGGTTCATCAGGTCTCCGGTGTTGTTGCGCCTGTAGAAACTCAGCGGTAGAGACTGGTAGTGTTCAAAAATTTCGTTCTTCAAATCATATTCTACCAGGCGGCTCATCACGATAAGGGTTTGACGCTGGTAATACAAAAAGATGCCGCGCAATAAGGCCATTCCCAAAATGAGCACGGCATAAAATAAAATTCCTTTGGCAAAGAAACTGAAAAAGGCATCCTGTGCAGAGCTTCCACCAAAAGAGCGGTAAACACGGATGTTATCCACCACCAGATCGATGGAGTAACGCACCATCTGCGCGGGCAAAATCTGAAACAGGTTAGAAATAATGACAAACACCAACCCCCAGATGACGTGCCACTTATATTTGAGGAGATACTTGTTGAGATACGCTAGTTCTTTCATTCGGATTAGAAACTTTTACCTTAACGGCAACGGAAAAGTAAAGTTCCTGCAAGTAAAGAATTCAAACGATGTTGACCAAAAGCTTTTCTCGTTTGGCGGCTTAAATGTAATTTGCGCCCTCATTCACGTTCTTATGCTCAACAGGCGCACCCTCCGCATCAAAATCATGCAAAGTCTTTTTGCCTACGGGCAATGCAAAGATGCCGACTTTGAATTGGCCCAGGATCTGATCGAAGAAAGATTCCAGCCCGATCTCAACTCGATGGAGCCGCAGGATAAGGCGATGCTTACCAAGCAAAAAAAGACCGCCCTGCCGCTCCTTGCTAAAAAAGTAGATGGCAAAGAAGTTAAAACGGAAGATGCCAAAGTACTAAAGGCTGTTGAAGATGCTTTTCAACATTACCAAAATCTGATTCGTAAAGACCAGGTGCACCTGGCAAAAAACATTATTGCCGAAATCGAAAAATTATCGGCTACCTATCACAGCGTGATTTCACTGATGCTTGCCTTTGCAGACCAGGCAGCTGCCGACAAAAAACGAAATACATCCAACTTTGTCGACCATCCGTGGATTGTTGCATTTCGTAACCATATTGAACTAAAGAAAGCTATTTTACTAGAGAACGCAGGATGGGAAGGCAAAATGGATAAAGTGAGAAGTTGGTATCGCGAACTTTTGAAAGAAGATGCCACCTTCCAGCAATTCAACACGGAGAAAAAGCCTGACGAAGAATCTCAAAAAGCTTTTATCAAGCATCTCTCGCGAAAAATCATTTTAGGTTCTGGTCCTATTCATGATTACTTTGAAGAACAGCACATTCGCTGGGCAGAAGACAAAGACATCATCAAGAGCCTGGTGGATAAAACGGTGAAGTCATACGCAGATGGAAAAATTACGCTGCAAAAGATTTCGCTGGACTGGGAAGATGATAAAGACTTTGTCAACAAATTGTTTAACAATACCATCGGTTTGGATGAAGAGTACAAAGAATTGATTGCAAAAAATACACGTAACTGGGAGGTAGATCGTTTGCCCCTCACGGATCGGGTGATTTTGGAAATGGCAATCACCGAGATGATTCACTTTCCAAATATTCCGGTAAAGGTTACAATCAATGAATACATTGAGCTCTCCAAGAATTACAGCACACCCAAGAGTCGACAATTCGTTAATGGAATTCTGGATGTGATCTCGAAAGTGATGAAAGAATCAGGGGCAGTGAAGAAAAGCGGAAGAGGGTTGATTGACAACAAATAAATACTGTTTGGCGAAAAAGTGCTCGAAAAAATATTCTTGACCGTTTCTTATCTTTGTAATCCATAAAAGAATAACGCATGGGAAAAAAAGCAAATAACGCATTGATGGCCTTTCTAGCGGGCGCGGCTGCCGGTGCCATCATCGGCATTTTGTATGCTCCTGACAAAGGCTCTAACACACGCGAAAAGCTCTCTTTTCAATTAGATAAATACAAAAAGCTTTTGCAAAACTACCTGGATGATTTGACCACCGGCAAGGACACGCCATTAACCAGCGAGGCAAAATCACAGGGTCAGAAAGTAGTGAATGAGACCCAAGGCAAAGCGCAACGATTGCTGGACGATGTGGACGAATTACTTGAACAGCTTCGGGGCAAAAACAGTTAAAGATTTGTTAATCAACGGGCTGATTTTGAACCAACCAACCAAGCAGAATAGCTTTGTATTTCAGAATCAGACTTACAGCCGCTAAATGCCAGGCGTTGCGGATTCAATGAGTTGAGCACAGCACTTTGGCATTGGATGTGACGAAATGAAAAATAAACGCTTACGCATGAAAACAGGAATAAAATATTTAATGATTGCTGCTGCTGCATTTGCCTTTGCGTCATGCAAAGACAAGGCAGCCGAGAAAAAAATTGCTGAACTGGAAAGCCGCTTAGCGCAATTGGAAGGAAATAAAGCTGCCAACCCAACACCGGCTGCTGCTACACCTGCCCAAACTACTCCTACGCCAGCAGTGGAAGAAAAGCCCGAGGGGCCGCTTCCGGTGCTGGAATTTGATAATGTTGACTATGATTTCGGAACAGTAACCGAAGGTCAGAAAGTAGTTCACGTTTATAAAGTTAAAAATACTGGAAAGGCACCTTTGCTTATTCAGAATGCACAACCCTCCTGTGGTTGCACCGTACCCGATTGGACAAAGGCTCCTATTCCTGTAGGTGGTACTGGCTTTGTAAAAGCTGAGTTTGATACCAAGGGAAAGCAAGGAATTAACAACAAGGTGATCACTGTTACTGCTAATACCTGGCCAAAGACAACTCAACTGAAATTCAAGGCAATGGTAACTCCAAAACCTGATGGAGCAAATGGCCCAGTGAAGTAAGTGATAGATATTTTATCCGGGTAAAAAAAGAGGACTTATCGTCCTCTTTTTTTTATTCAGTTCTTCTGAAAAAACTATAATTAAGTTATGAGTCTCCTTTGTTTCCGTCAAGCTTCAAGATCAGGTGAAACCCTACGTTAAGAGATTGTTCTACTTTCACCAAACCCATCATTCGTTTAGGTGGTTGCAAGTTGAAATCAGAAAAAGTAAAACCTTTTTCGCCAATCAAGTGAATCAATCCGGAAGACTTCGCCTCAATGGAGCAATCCATTTCAAATACTTTTGTAACGCCTCCGAGAGATATCTTCACAATCCCCTTGAATTTTTCTTCGTGTCCATAGCGAGGAGTACGCTCAAAAGAAATGAAATCAATTACAATAGATGGGTATGACTTTGATTCAATCGTTTTTCTGAAATCGGATGTCATGAGTGCCATGCCGCAGTCGAAGCTGGAGGCATCAAGCATAATAGAACCTTTTACAAACACGGGTCTAATGTTGGCTCCTCCTTCGTGTAACACGAGCGTATCTTTACCTTGGTATCGAGGAATGGCACATGTAAAAGTATTCACATTTGTTCTGCCATCGATGGTGAGTCTGCTATCTGGTAAAACAATGAGCCTGTGAACCAGAACCGGTGGTGTATCAAATCCCCGGAAGGCGGTTGTGATGAGCAAAAAAATGAATAAGATCACCGAGCGTAGCATACCTTCAAATTTACTCAAAGTGCCGGACAGAAAGAAGTCCGGCCGCGCCTGAGCATGGCCGAACTCCATTGTTTAAAACATTCTTTAGAACCCGATCGTTCCCTGAATAATCAATCCATTGAAATTTCCACCACTCAAAATGTTTTCGGTAGGGAAGTTAAAGTAAGATTGAGTTACATATTCTGCTTTGAACAATACGTTTCTGGTTATGAACCAGCCTGCGCCAACACTTTCACGTTCGATGCGCACATTTTGGCGATAACCCTGGTTGATGTTCGTAGCAGTAGTGCTTTGGCCAAATACTGCAGTGCCATCAATTGTATTGTATTTAACACCAACGTAGAATTTCTCATTGGCGCCAAATCTGTAAAGCAAGTCAGCTTCAACCTGAGTAAATGAACGGTCAGACAGTTTGCTGATGCTAGTGCTGCCATTACCGTTATAAGTCAAGTTTGGATTGCTGTATTTTACTTCACCATTTTCGACCTGGCTATTGCCACTTACAGTTTCAAATGTTCCAAAGAGTTCAAGTCCGCCAAATTTTACAAAAGGGTTGATCATGAAAGCACTCACGTTGTCTTTGAAACCAGGGTTGAAACGGCCTGAGAATGCGTTACCTGTAAGTGTTGCAGCAACGGGCTCCATTACATATTGGTAGTTAGAGCCGGTGCGGTCGCCACCATACAAAGTGTTACTGATAGAAGAGGCCGTGTTATAGAATGAACCAGTCAATCTTACACGTAAATCATCATTCAATTTTTTATCGAAACCTAATTTTCCATAGATAGAAGGACTTCTGTCGCCAGGTTTTGAAACACTACCTTGAATTTCACCATCGGTTACACCCAACATTGCAATGATTCCATTTTTTTGCCAATATAATTCACCACCAATTTCTGTCGTGAATGCGTCCATGATATTGTTATCCATGAAGGGATTGTAGAGTGCATTACCGCCATCACTTCTTCTGAAGTGCGCATCACCATAGTTGATTTCCATGTGACCAACTTTCAACGTAAGGTTTTTCCAAAGTTTGTTCATGAACTCGCTACCCAGGAAACCTACTTTATCAATTTGGAAAAATCCACCTTTTACCCAAAACTCGTTGTGGTGGTGAGAAGACATGTAAGATATCAAGCTTACGCGAACACCATCTGCCAATTGTACATCAATGTTGAAGTTTGCCATTGCTAGTGGGAACCCACCTGCCATTTGATACAATGCATTGCTATTTGCGTATGTGGTGTAGGGAGCACCTTTTGTGATATAGCCACCATACACATTTGCATCGGGAATAAGATTGGTAAGGGTTGTTGTTCCAGTACCATCTAATCTATTGTTGAAAATACCTGAACCCACACCTGTTTCATAGAACGTTCCACCAGCATTGGTAAGAATTGCCCTTGAAGAATTGCTGTGAGAAAGGTTTTGATAACCTTGTGTAAAATTCGCACCGAAGCGAATCTTCAAACCGTCAAAGGGAATAGTGTCTGCTCCTGATTTAGGGGCCTCATACATACCTACTCCTCTCCTATCATAGGGACGGAAAAATTGGATGGGAGGCTGCACCTGTGCACGGACTTCCATGAAGCCCATCAGCACTACAGCTGCTACCATCATTGATCTGAAATTAATTGTTTTCATGATTATTGGATTTAAAAAATTGGGGATTAAACAAACTTTATAATTATTAAACTTTAACAGGCGCTAATTGCAAATTGAATGTTACGGTGATGTCGTTTCCGGTTTTTACCGTTCCAAACATAAAAGAAGGAGCCTCGATCTGGTAGTCGCTCATTTTAATAGGCACGTTGCCAGTTACGTGAATGGTTCCGTCTGCCTTCACCTCAAAATTGGAAGTGAACGAAATGGTCTTCGTTACACCGGCAATAAAGAGACTGCCAGTACACTGAATGAAATTGTTTTGAATAGTGGCGGATGTCATTTTGAAAGTGATCGTCTTAAACTTATCAGTCTTCAAAGAGCTGTAAGCATTTTTATCCATCGCATTATGTGCGCTTTTTAATGTCTGGCAAGTCACTGTTACATTCAGGTTCTTTAATTGAGCGATTGTGCCGTTTGCCATTTCAAAACCAACCTGGACCTGTGGCTCTTTCGATGTCATCGTCCATTCGTGGAGAGTGGAAGTGCCAGCTACGGTGATATACGAGTCTGTTGTTTGCTTATAATTTCCCTGGCTCCAGGCAAGGGGCTGAAAACCAATCAGAACCAGCAAACATATGCTAAGAATTTTAGGAGTGTTATTTAGATATTTCATATTGTGGGGCCGTTTATTTGATTTCAAAATTGGCCTCCAATGCCTCCTTAAAGAATGATCTAAGTCACATGATCACATGAATAAAGTCAACCGAATGGGTGATAATTGACTGTTTTCAAAGGTTATGACTGCCTGCAATCGTTGTAATCCTTCATCTGATGTGAAGCTGGGGCCGATTGCTCGAATATGTTTTTCGGATTTAATTGACCCGTAAGCACGGCATTAGTTTGGTAAAGGGCTCATGAATACCCGTTTTGTGTTAGGAACATCGCAATCCGCGGACTTGGAATGTTTGTTTTAAATGAAATAACTTGCGCTAAAATTTTAAATCATGTTTTCAATCTTATTACAAGCACAGGGCGGTGGTGGAGCAACCATGCAAATCGTTTTGATGGTAGCCATCATCGGTATTTTCTATTTCTTTATGATACGCCCCCAGCAGAAGAAAGCCAAAGACCAAAAGAAATTCACCGAAGAAATCAAAAAAGGTGATAATGTGGTTACCATTGGTGGAGCTCATGGTCGTGTAGCCGAAATTGAAGGCGACACCTTTATATTAGAAGTTGAGCGTGGCGCGCGCATTAAATTTTCAAAGTCTGCTATTTCAATGGATTCTACGAAAGCAGCTTATAAAAACGAAGCCAGCAAATAAATCAAAATCCTGAAAGCATCTGCATTTAGATTGCTCAAGGATGGTGATATATGAACATCATCCGCATCATATCGGGGCTTTTACACTTTGACCGCACCAACTGGAAAGCAGTCAGCCTTTGTGTGCTGGCTGCTTCTGTGTTTTGGATTTTCAACGCTTTCAATAAGAATCATTCCACCAACATACAGTTTCCGGTTACATTCGAGTTCAATCACGAAAAGTTTGCGCCCTTGCATTCGCTACCCAATCGGGTCAATTTGAATGTAACGGGAAATGGCTGGGACCTTTTTACTAAGAACCTTGGGTTTAAAGTTCCGCACCTGTTAGTACAACTGGACAAACCTGCCGACACAAAAAAAATTATTGCGTCAAGCTTGTTGCCAACTTTTGCGGGCCAGATAGGAGCCCTTCACATCAACCACGTACTGACGGACACTTTCAAAATTCAAATTGATGTGCGCGACCGTCACAAATTCAAGTTGGTGGCAGATCTCTCCAAAGCAACCTTTGAAAAAGGATTTGGAAGAACGAGCCCGATAGTAGTGTTGCCCGATTCTGTCTTTGTAGACGGACCGCAGAGCTTGCTTCATCAGCTACCTGATTCCATTCGCTTGGCCGTTAATGAATCTGGAATAAATTCCAATTACAAATCAGATTTGGAAATCGAGATAAAGTCGAAAGACTTCGTTGCCCGAAATCCAGTAACCGCAAAAGTCATCTTTGAAGTAGGCCGGGTTGAAGATGTTGAAAAGAAAATCGCTTTAAAAAGAAAGGGTAAGTTCACGGGAGACAGTCTTTTGGCCTGGTTTCAAATTCCGATTGACAAAGTCTCTGACTTTAATTCTTCTTCAAAAGAAATTGTTGCCCTGGAACAAAGATCCTCTGTACGCGTTTCTCGTTTGCCTCGCTATGCGTTGCTAGTGAAAACCGATTCCATCATTCGTAAAAATAAAAAATGAAACGCCCGCTACAGATTGGGGTAACAGGAGGAATAGGTAGCGGCAAAAGCCTTGTCACAAAAATTTTCTTAAGCCTGGGAGTACCGGTTTATGATGCTGACAGTCGTGCGAAGAAGTTGATGAACAGCGATCCGGTTCTTATTTCAGAACTAAAAAAAGAATTCGGAGAACAAGCTTACTATGCCAACGGTTTGTTGAATCGTGATTACATCGCAGCCACCGTTTTTAATGACGAAGAGAAATTGAAAAAACTGAATGCGTTGGTGCATCCGCGTGTAAAGTCTGACACGGAAGAATGGGTTCAGCAAAATTCCGAAAAACCTTACGTTGTAAAAGAAGCAGCTTTACTTTTTGAGTCCGGGGTTCATCAATCGCTCGATAAAGTAATTGTGGTAAGTGCTCCTGAAAGCATTCGAATCAATCGAGTAATGCTGCGAGATGCGCATCGTACCAAATCCGAATTGGTAAAAATCATTGCCAGCCAAATGAATGAGGAAGAAAGACTGATGCGGGCTGATTACGTGATTATCAACGATGAATCGCAGCTGCTGATACCTCAAGTTTTAAATTTACACGAGCGGTTCATTCATGGCTTAAAGTAGTGAACCTACCCACCGATTATTTCGTTATTTTGGAATTTAGATTAAAAGTCACTTAGACGTCTCGTTAACAATCTGTTAAGAAGTTCCATTATCATGTATAGATTAATTGTAGTTTTTGCATTCGCAAGTATCTTATTCGCCTGCAAAGAAGGAAAAAAACAAGCCCTTCCGATGCAAGGCAAGGGCGGTCCGCTTATGGTGGAAGGATTTATTGTTCAACCCCGTTCCGTCAGTGAAGATATAGAAGTACCGGGTTCTTTGCTACCGATGGAAGAAACCCAAATCAAAGCGGAGGTGAGCGGTCGCATTATTAAAATGAATATTCAGGAAGGTAAACTTGTAAAAAGAGGAGACCTTCTTGTTAAACTTTTTGATGCTGATCTTCAAGCTGCCTTGCGCAAGTTACAAGTGCAGTTGGAGATCAATCAAAAAACGGTTGACCGGCAGCGCGACTTACTTGCGATCAACGGTATCAGTCAACAAGATTTTGACCTATCAGCACTTGCTGTAGATAATTTGAAAGCAGATATCGAGACAACAAAAATTGCTATTTCGAAAACAGAAATCCGTGCCCCGTACGATGGTCAGATTGGCTTACGCAATGTGAGTCTTGGTGCGTACGTTTCACCAAGTGATGCCATCACCACCATTCGCCAGGCAAATCAGCTTAAACTTGAATTTGCTATTCCGGAAAAATACGCCAAGAATATGACCCTCGGATATGTTGTAAAATTTCGCACCGATGGAGGTTCACTCGATCACAACGCAACTGTAATCGCGACAGAAGGAAGTGTAGATCAGGCCACCCGAACATTGCGTGTTCGCGCCATCGTGAAGCAGATCGACAGTGAATTGGTGCCAGGCGTTTTTGCTAAAGTGAATTTACAGATGGGATTCACGGAAAACGCATTGATGGTGCCT
>CAZNCO010000145.1:0-9131 GCA_964571345.1 uncultured Ohtaekwangia sp. | reverse complement strand
GCACGTGAATCCAGTGGCCACGCTGACGCCATTTGCGAACACCTCGTGTGATCCTGCGTTTTTTGAAGGAGAGATTACAGTGAAGGTTACAGATGCAAGTACGGCCACGGCCCCAGTGGGAGGGTTCACTTATACCTATAACTGGACGTATCCGAACAGTACTACTACGACAACAAGCAATAACAATGGTAATCAAATCAATGATGGAGCGGGTCCGGATAATGATGATGTAACAGGTTTGATAGATGGAACGTATTCTTTGCAGGTAGTGAATTCAACTACTTCGTGTGTGACCAACGTTTCTACTACGATTAACAAAAATTCTACGCCTGTATTTGTTCAGAATGTAAATGAAGTGGATCAGTATATCTGTAATCCGGATGGAAGTTTGACGGTTACGAAAGTGACATTGAATGACCGAACGGGAGTGACTCAGACTTTTGATAATACGACAACGCCAAGTCTTCTTTCTGATTTTCAATTTGAGTGGACCCGTACGGGGGATACGAATAATTATACAGAGATAACGAATGGTACGGCAGCGCCTGCGGGTGCAGTTTTGGATAAGACTACGTACACACAAGGAGCGGGCGGATTTGCACCTGTATTTGGTGCAGGTACGTATAACGTTGTTGCCAGGAGAAAGAGTGGAAGCCCCGGTTTGAACTGTGTGTCTCCTCCATACTCAGTATCAATCCAGAACAAGTCGGTGAACCCCGTTGTGAGTCTGACACCATTTGCCAACACATCTTGTGATCCATTATTCTTTGAAGGAGAGATTGAGGTGAAAGTGACCGATCTATCCGTAGATCCAACCAATCCATTGAGCACGCCTTTCACTTATAATTACAACTGGACGGCATCGGCAACGCCCGCAGTTATCAATGGTGTAGTGGCAGGTACAAGTAATGGAGATCAGAGTTCAGCGGATGGAGATGGAGACAATCCTAAAAATCTGGAACAAGGTAATTATACATTGCTGGTTACTAATCCTCAGACAGGATGTTCAGCTCAAGGGTCAACTACAATTTACCAGAATTCGACACCTGTGTTTACGCAGTTGGTAACACCCACCGATCAATTGATCTGTGGACCAGATGGGAAGCTGGTGGTGAATGAAGTGAGAGTGATAGACCGGAACGGAAATATTCAGAGCAGCTTGACAGATTTCCCGATTAGTGATTTCACCTTTAAGTATGATCGCGCGACCATCGGAAATACAATTACACCTACATCGGCCCAGCCGGTAACACAACTGGATGTAACCAACTATGCGACCATCGGAGCGGATACTTACTATGTGGTAGCGACACGAAAGAGCGGGTCGCCCGGTCAGGGATGTTCAGCACCTGCTTATAAGGTGGATATTTTGGATAAGCACGTGAATCCAGTGGCCACGCTGACGCCATTTGCGAACACCTCGTGTGATCCTATGTTTTTTGAGGGAGAGATTACAGTGAAGGTTACTGATGCTACAGATGCGACTGTGTTGGGTCGCCCATTTACCTACACTTATGCATGGTCTTCATCTAATCCCATCGCAATAGCAGCCGCGAATCCAGGTTCAAACAATGGAGATGGTTCTTCTGCTGATGGAGATGAAGATGATCAGAAGAGTTTGAAGGAAGGAACTTACACTTTGCAAATCACCAATAACCAAACTCAATGTGTAAGTTCTGCAACCACCACCATATTTAAGAATGGGACTCCGGTATTTACACAACAAGTTGTTAGTCAGGATCAGATTTATTGTGGTAATGATGGTAGTCTAACTGTAACGGAAGTGCGAATCATTGACCGCAATGGAAATGTGAAGAGCAATCTGAACGGGGATTTTCCGCTGTCAAATTTTGATTTCAATTGGTCAAGACCAGCCTTGAATTATACTCAAAACACTGCGGGAGCTGTTTTGGATAAGACTACTTACACTGGTGTTCCCGGAATTTCTGCAGATACCTACTATGTGACAGCTCATCGCAATACCGGTAGCCCAGGAAAAGACTGTTCTTCTGCACCTTATAAGGTTGATATTTTGGATAAGCGGATTTTTCCTGTTCCTTCGCTTACACCTTTTGCGAATACGTCCTGTGATCCTACTTTTTTTGAAGGAGAGATTGCTGTTAGTATAACAGATGGATCTACCGTTCCTAAGCCTTTCACTTACACGTATGCGTGGGATAATGCAGGTGATCCGATGGCGATTACTACAGCTAGCCCTGGCGCAAATAATGGTGATGGTTCATCAGCGGATGGTGATGAAGATCATCCCACAGGTTTGAAGGACGGCACCTACACACTGACCGTAACCAATAATCAGTCGCAGTGTACAGGGGTTGGTGTTACTACCATTTATAAGAATTCTACACCTGTATTTACGCAACTTGTTACCTCAACACCTCAAGTGCTTTGCAATCCTGATGGTACGCTGAATGTGCAGGAGGTGAAAATTATTGATAGAAATGGAAATATTCAGAGTAATTTGAATTCACCTCCTGATTTTCCGTTGAGTGATTTTGTATTCAGCTATGATCGGGCAACTATTGGAAATACAGTTCTTGGCAATAGTTCATCTACCCAATTGAACAAAACCAATTACTCTACAATTGGTTTCGATACATACTATGTTGTGGCTACACGAAAGAATGGTTTCCCGGGGAAAAATTGCTCTTCAGCTCCTTATAAAATTGATATAGAAGATAAGAGACTTTATCCCCAGATTTCTTTTACATCTCAGGCTAACTCGAGCTGTAATGTAGCCAAACCCAATGGTTCCATAATAGCATCAGCTTCTGAATTGAGTGGTTCGACAACGGATCCATATACTTTTGCCTGGACCTTGAATGGTCAAGCGATTGCAAGTGTTTTGCCTACACCGCCAGTTCAAACTGATAATACACCGAAGAGTGTATTGACAAAAGCATTGGATGGTGCTTATATCGCAACTGCAACTAATACCAATACAGGATGTTCATTTGGTGCCAGCTTTAATCTTCAGCTTGATGAGACAAGAAGCACTCCAAACATCATCGATGTAGCGATTACCAAACCGGTGGATTGTAACCCGAGTGCTACTGCGGAAGTAACTAAGATCACGATTGGAAGCAATACGAACTCTTCGTTGATTCCTCCTTCTACTACGAATGTCATCGACAAAACTTCGGTTGCTCCTGCTCTAACGGATTTTATTTATGAATGGTATGCTGGATCATTGACCAATAAATTAACAGTTACTACGCCTTGTATTGGACCTATGTGCGGGACTCCAACAACCGGTCTGAAGGCAGGAAGTAATTTTGTTGTGGTTCGTGATCCAACGACTGATTGTGTTTCGAATCCGAAAGAGTTTGACGTGCTTCCGGATAATATTATCTACCCTGTTGTTAACATTGCCGAAACCGTGCCGCAGATAAGTTGCGATCCGACCAAGGGAACGGCACAGTTGCAAGCATCTGCGCTTGAACAGGATGGTACCACTGGTACATATAATTTTACATGGTACTCAACGATCGACACTACTGGAACTTCGATAGCCGGTCCAGGCGGAGTGAATCCGAATATCATTAATAGCCTGAAGACGGGTAACTATTCTGTTAAAGTTCAGAATACGGTGACTAATTGCAAGGCGATGGCGTTGTTCATTGTGCCTGATGATTCACCTTTGTTTAAGCCGGAAATTTCAACTACGTCATCTCCGCTTACGTTCTGCGTGGGGCAGGATGGTGATGCACAGCTAAGGATAGATTTGAATCCAACGTATCCACTTACCCCTTACAACAATACTACGTTTAAAACAGATGTTTATAAAGGGGTAAAGCCTAATCTTAGCGGGCCAGCCGACATTAGTGATGTACCCTACACCCCAACAGGATCGGGAAGTACGTTGACTTATGATGTTCCCAATGTTGCAGATGGATTGTATACGTTTGTTGTTCTGGATAAAAACACCGGGTGTAAGAGCGTTGATTCTGTGAGAGTTGATAAACTTCAGAAACAACCCGTGGTGAATATCGTGTTGGATAATCCGAGTTTGAATTGTGATCCTGCAATTGCAAATGGTCAGCTATCGGCAACTGCTGATAACGGAAAAATACTTGGCTACCAGTTCAATTGGTACGGTGGTGCGACTGTAACAAGTCCGGGCTCACCCATTCAAACGGACAATAAATTGATCGGCCAGGTCGCAGGTACATATGTGGTAAGAGTTACCAATAGTCTCACGGGATGTTTCACTGACCAGTCAAGTGCTATTCCTGATCAACATGTTACTCCACCGGCTCCTTTGGCTTCGGCAATTGATGTAACAAGTTGTATTTCTCCGAATGGAGAGACATCGGCCTCGGTAGGTGGAGATATTGTTGACTATGATTTCCAGTGGTACAATGGAACGAGTTCGACAGGCACTCCCGACTTCGTAGGACCGGTGTATATTAATCTTGATACGGCTTCTTATACGGTTACCGCGAAGGATATGATCACACATTGTG
Source organism: uncultured Ohtaekwangia sp. (assembly GCA_964571345.1). Taxonomy (GTDB): domain Bacteria; phylum Bacteroidota; class Bacteroidia; order Cytophagales; family Cyclobacteriaceae; genus ELB16-189. The sequence continues at coordinate 4,647 of CAZNCO010000145.1, read as the reverse complement.
TATCTCAACCAATTACCGTGAAGGTTAAAGATGGAAGGATCTATCCGAAGTTTGAGCTGACGAGCACACCTTCGTATTGCCGTGATCCATTCAACCCAAGTGATAAAGGTACTGGGACAATTACCCTTACGTTGACGAATTCCGGATTGGTTCTAGATGATGTTCAATGGACGGACGCATCGAATAATCCAATCGGAACCGGTACTGAAATATTTGATCTGTTCCCTAATAATCCAGGCGATCCAAATGATCAGTATCATGTTGTGGCGACAAGTTCGGAAGGATGTAAGAGTACAGGCGAAGTAGTGGTGGATACTGAGATTCATCCGTTCAACCTAATTTCTGCAAATGGTGATAATAAAAATGATTATTTCATTGTCGATTGTATCGGGGACTTCCCAAATAACAATGTGAAAATTTTTAATAGGAATGGTATCCTGGTTTTCGAAGCCGATGGCTATGGCACATCTCCTGATGCTCCGGTCTTCAGAGGGCTTGGTGAGAAAGGTTTGTACCTGGGTGGCAAAGAATTGCCTGATGGTACTTATTTTTACATCATTGATAAGCGCAATGGATCAAAACCTAAGGTGGGCTACCTCGAACTGATACGATAACCATGAGATTGAGATTTAAGCTAGTGATATTGTTGTTGTGTGTTGGATTTTACGCCAACGCACAACAGCGTCCTCTTCAGTCGTTGTACATGTTCGATCCTCTTTTGGTTAATCCAGCGTATGCCGGGAACCAGGTTCAGCTAAGTGCAACCGCGATATATCGAAATCAATGGGTAAACCTTGATGGAGCCCCCAAAACATTTACAGCGACTGCCCACTCGGGGTTTAGAAAATACCGTGTTGGCCTCGGATTTATCCTTTCGAATGACCAGATCGGTATCCATAATGATTTTGGTTTTTACGGGGTGTATTCATACAAAATTCCTGTTTCAAAAAAGGGAACATTGTCTTTCGGGCTACAAGGCGGATTTAATAATTTGAGGTCTAATTTTACCTTGCTTGATCCAAAGCAGATCGATCCCAACAATAGTGGTATTACCAGTAGATTCAATCCGAATTTTGGTGCGGGAGTTTATTTCAAGCAGTCGAATTTTTATGTGGGTTTTTCCGTGCCCTATATCCTGGACAATAAAGTTGTTGGTTTTGAAAACAGCACAGCCGTGCAGCACAGATATTATTACCTGATGGGAGGAGCCACTTTCAAAGTATCGAATATACTAAAGGTGGTACCTTCAACTTTGATACGCATGCAGGACACTGCGCCTTTGAGTTTCGATGTTAATACGTTTTTTGTTTTTTACGATGTGGTGGGGCTTGGAGCCTCTTACCGATTAGGAGACTCATTTATCTCGTTATTTGAACTTCAGCTGAATGATAATTTTCACGTAGGGTATGCTTATGACATTACCACATCTCAGTTGAATCAATATTCCAATGGGTCACATGAAATAATGCTTAATTACCGGTTAAAGATACCTAAACTTCACAAGGGTCTGGAGTGCCCTTCGTATTGGTAAGAAGGTACTAGTTGTTGTTCCTGCCTATTTTGGATTTTCAGCGGAAGTTGAAAATAATTCGGGCTCCTGAGTTACCAGGATTTGATACCATTTCACCAGTTTCTTGATATCGGAAACGTAAACACGTTGCTCATCAAATTCAGGCAGTACAGATTTGAGAAAGGCTTTCAGTTCTGATGCATCATCTTCAGGTCCCACGCCAGTGTCTTTTCCAAACTGGTCGTAAATTTTTTTCAAAACATCCGCCAGGGGAGTGGTTCCTTCTTTAGTTGTGGTATAAATTGATATCTCACTTAACACCGATACTTTGTTGGACATTCCTGCCACCAACTTTGTTTTGCTGGCGTCAAGAGATTCTAGAATAACGCCTGACTTACCCGGTTTTAAGATTTTAAATAATCCACCTTTTCCACTGATTGAAGCGATGTTTGAAAGATCCATTTTATAAATTTTGCGCAAAACTAATCATTTGATTGGTGTGGCACGATGGCATTTGAAATAAATTGCAGGAGTTCTTTTCGTCCTGATTTTTTCTCGGATGAGGTAATAAATAGAGGAGGTAGTTCTTCCCAGGCTTCTAATAATTTTTCGGTAATCCTTTTTCTTGATTTTGCTAACTCCTGTTGAGTTATCTTATCGGCTTTTGTCATCACAATGGCCAGAGGCAATCCTTTCGATCCCATCCATTGAATGAATTCAAAATCTATTTTTTGTGGTTCTAGTCTCGAGTCGAGCAGGATAAATGTGCAAAAGAGATTCTCTCTTTTTGTAAGGTAATCCGCGGTCATCTTGCCCCAGCTTTCACGAAGTTTTCGACCCTTTGATGCAAAGCCATAACCGGGAAGGTCCACGAGGTACCACTTTTCATTCACGAGAAAATGATTGATCGTCTGCGTTTTACCCGGTGTATTTGATGTTTTAGCAAGACTTTTTCTTTGTACTAACATGTTTATCAAAGAAGATTTTCCCACGTTTGAACGCCCAATAAACGCGAATTCCGGCCTGTTTAATGCAGCTGGACATTTGGCCCAACTAGTAGAACTTGTAATAAAATCGGCCGAGACAATGTTCATTGCTTAAAGTTTTAATTGAATGGCAAAATACTAAACATGTGATTATAGAGTGCTTTATACTGTAAATTCATTGTTTAATTACGTTAGATTTTTATAAATTGCTTTCATTTAAAGTCCCCAAGGGCTGCAAAAACCATTTTTTGATATGTACATCTTGAAAAGAGTACCCATTTTTTTAATCTTTTTTTGCTTGGCCTACAGTCTTTCCGCACAGGAACAAGATAAGAAGGCATCACAGGAATATATGATTCAAGCGGATGAGATTCTCGCGGCTACCAAGGCGTTGGATGATGCCCGTGAATTGATGGTGACAGCTGCTAACCTTGATACCACCAATATCAAGGCAAATTTTAATGCGGGTTACGTTCATATCGAAACTATTGGAAGAGAACAGTCTGTAAAATATTTTTTACGAGTGTATCGGCAGGCGCCCAATTACCGCTTTGACATCGAATATTGGATTGGGCAAGGATATCAATATGGGCTCAAGTTCGATAAAGCAATCTATTTTTATGAGCTGTACAAACAAAAGGTTAATAAGCGGCCGACTTATGCCGGAAGGGATAAAATTGATTTAAAGGAAGTGGAAAAGCGAATCCGAGAATGCAATAATGGAAAGGAATTTATCGCCTCGCCCAAGCCATACGCCATTACCAACATCGGGCGAGAGATTAATTCTGAATTCGAAGATTATGCTCCGGTATTTAATGCAGATGAAACAGAAATAGTTTTCACTACCCGAAGGAGAGATGGTAACACCAATCCAGATGTAAGTAATGACAATAAACCTTTCGAAGATGTTTTTATTGCTTATAAAAAAGGAGGGAAGTGGGGCAGTGCGACTAATATTGGACCACCTATCAATACCAAGTATAGCGAATCTACTTCAGCTTTGTCTCCGGATGGAAATACGCTATTTATTTACCGGGATGATAACAATGGAGATATTTATGTGAGTGAAAAGATTTCTGACGGGAGATGGAGTGAGCCTGTGCCTTTGCCGGGAATGGTTAACTCCAGTGACCGGGAAGCGTCTGTCTCCATCACTGCAGATGGCAATATTATTTATTTTGCCAGCGACCGCCCAGGGGGATACGGAGGTTCAGATATTTACTCTTGCACCAAGGATTCCAAAGGAGCCTGGACGCGCATCAAGAATCTTGGTCCAACGATCAATACCGAAGAAGAGGATGATGCACCCTTTATTTCTTATGATGGTAAGACGCTTTATTTTAGTTCTAAGGGACATAAGGGGATGGGGGATTATGACATCTTCAAAACCACTTTGATCGACCAGAACAAAAATGAATGGAGTGAACCCGAAAACATCGGGTATCCAATCAACACACCCGATTCAGATATTTACTTTACTACATCGAAAGACGGAAAGCGTTGGTATTATTCTTCCGTGAGGGAAGACGGCATCGGTTACGAGGATATTTACGTAATTACACCCATTGAGGATAAAAAGGAGCCGGTGGTAGCGAAGAAGGAGCCAGATACTCCTAAAGAAGAACCTAAAAAAGAAGAGCCTAAGAAGGAGACTCCTCCTGTAATTGTTGCAGAAACGCCCAAGAAAGAGGATCCCAAAAAGGAAGAGCCCAAAAAAGAGGAACCGAAAAAGGAAGCGTTCAAACCTTTGCTGCCCGTGAAATATCTGGTAACGGTAGTTGATGGAGAAACCGGAAGTCCGCTGGATGCGAAGGTAAGAATGCAGGCGATCAAAGATAAAACCACTGTAGGTGCAGTTGAGAAAGGCGAAGGGGTGATCGAGTTTACCATCAACTCGAAGGTTCCAAAGGATTATAGAATTTCGGTTGAGAAGGAGGGATATATTTTTCAGAATATCTCTGAGAAGATAGAGGGGATGAAAACAGAAGAGCGGGTGATTAACAAAACTATTTCGATGCGTAAAATTGTAGTGGGAGCGGTCTCTATTTTGCGCAATATTTATTTTGATTTTAATAAAGCGAGTTTTAAAGTGGAGAGTTACAATGAACTGAACAAGCTCGAATCCATGATGAAGCAGAATAGCAGTATGCA
>CAZNCO010000144.1:0-9135 GCA_964571345.1 uncultured Ohtaekwangia sp. | reverse complement strand
AACTATTGGTATTAATAATAAGTATTTTCTATTTGTTTTCATTTTTATTTCTCCTTTAATATACATTATTATTATTCTCCAACTGTTTGCGTCCATATCAGGACCTGCGGGGTTACTGATTACAATTTTCATATCTTGGTAATCCAAGTTATCACAGATACCGAAGAAAAGCCATGGCAACAACAGCAATCAGCATGAATGCGAAATTCAGTCGATCGAATGTTTCAATGCGGGCATTGAGATTATTCAGTTGCTGTGTTTGATCTGGAGACGGATCTCGTCCCTCAAGAATTTTATTAAGTTTTGATAACCGCATCCCTGTTGGTGCAAGAATGCCAAACCCCACAATGGCAGCAGCAAGTGTAGCAAGAAATCCGACCACCAATGCCAAGCCAGATTTTGTTGTGAACAGCGTATTGAGCGAACCCCACACTGTCAGTGCAAGAATAATACCTGTCCCCAAGACAAGTAAGCAGCTCAGCATCATAACTGGAGTTATGACAGGCATCAAAGAGTTCACTACATTATTCTGAACGTTTTGCTCAAGGCGCCTCAAACGTGGCAACAGAAACAGAGTAGTGAAGAAAACAGTCCCAGCCCACAATACGCCAAAGAGAATGTGAATCAGTCGGAGAATAAACGTTAGAGTATTCATAGCTATCGCTCCTATGTTGAAAGTTAGTAATTTAGTGAGTTAGTAAGTCATCATGCAGAATTTTCGCATGTTGTCATTTTGTTTGTTGAAGCCGCAGCATTGCGGCAACGTTTCGCCCAACAACGCGATACTTTTGCAAACGCAAGAATGAATTATTCTCTGTGAGTAAAAGTATCGAGCGAGAACAATAAAAATTCATGTTGAGATTCCACAGAGTTCTATCAACCAAGCGAGTGTAGGTGTTGGGTATGTTATGCGTTCGTGGCGCTGCGTGAATGTTGTGCTGCTGTTCATCAGCTGCTCTCAAAAGTTTGCGGTGCTATTACCATAGATAAATGCTGCTAACAAGTTTAAGACGCCCGTATTTCGATTCCTTTCGACCTGGCAAGGTCGATAATCTTCGGTTTGATTTGTTTGCGTTGCTTGAACGTGATGTTGCCCAAATAAATCTCCCGTTCCGTACCTGATTTTGTAAAAAGTGTTAGCGTGAACATTTGTTCCTTGATGTGAGTGACATCGGTCCAACGAAGCCGAATGTTGTCTGGTCTGCCAAGGGGGCCTTCGAATCCGTCATTGTCGAACATGAACACTTTTGGGGGATAAATACGGCGATAATAGAAGGCGAAAAAGATGGCGACGACTCCGACAACCAAGTTAACGTAACGGAAGTTGGTATGCTGAAGGATGCCTTGGATAAGATTCGTCAGACCCATAAGGGCGAGCAGAACTCTTTGAAAGAGTCTCATTGTTGGAGTCGATGGCTCTGGTTGGAGATCAAGCGTAATCTGTTCTTGTGCTTCCTTTACTGAGTTGGGTTGCATAGGTTACATCTGTTAAGTGAGAATGAATAGTTATGTCAGTTCGCATCGCAAACAGCTTTTCCTCGGAGGTGCGAAAATCTTTCTTTGTTTTGGTTCTACTTCCGCAACAGCCGAGAGTCATCCCCCCTCTGCCTATTGATTATATCGAAAGCCACCATATTAGAAGTGCGCCAACAGCCCAATCATAGAACACGCAGCCATAGACATACCATTCTGGCACATCAACTTTTGCCAACATTACTTTTTTATGATGGATTAAATCCCATAATCCGTGCCAAAAAAATCCTATGACCAAAAAGTAAGGAGTAATAATTAAGCTAAGAAGCGAAATGATGATTCCTAAGATAATATTTGCTATTTCAACACCCACATATTTTTTAGATGCGGAACCAGAAAAAGCAAAACCGAAATAAGCCCCGAAAATGACTGCTAAAACAATAGCGAAGAAATCCAACGCATTTTGTTTTGGAAGCAGAAAAGCGACTCCGACAGTTATTGCCGCTCCAATCAATGCAAGAATAAATAAGCCGACACATTTCTGATTCATAGTATCGTTGAGTATTTAGTGCTTTTGGTTAATAAAGTTATTTCCGTCGCGCGGGCGGGAGCGATTTTGTTGAACGTCTGCTGTAAAAATGAAATTGCCGAACACACAATAAAAAAACTTCATTCGAATATGAGTTAGGTAATTTTTCATTTTTACGCTTTTACTGTTGTTATGCGATGTGCGCCCATGCTATGTTTCAAAAAGTTGTCTTGCTAAAGCTGATTGCCGAATAATTGAGAGGAGTGTGCCAATTTTTAATTCTGAATGATTTGGTACTGGAATAGTAATGGTAGATGTTTCTGTTCGTTTTTGCATGATAATATGGCTTCCCTTCTGGCGTACTTGAAGAAACCCATGGTCGGATAGAATTTTACAAACTTCACGACCCGAGAGTCTCCTCAGTTTACCCAACCGCTACCTCCAGGCGAGTGATAAATACTTCGGTGTGAAGCCTTTCCTGGATTTCTATTGGCGAAGCTTCTTCGAAGAATAATTCAAGGGCTTCTTTTAAATTATCATGTGCCTCTTCTACCGAGTTACCTTGACTTGCAATGTCCAGTTCGGGGCATAGAGCCACAAAACCCTCTCCTTCTCTTTCAATTACGGCTGTCAGTTGATATTTATTTTTCATTAAATTAATTTTTTTTTAATAAGCAAATTACAATTCAAATATAAACTCTTAGTTAGCAAAAGACAACAATGCAGCGCGCATAACGTTCGCCCAACAACGCGATACTTTTGCAAACGCAAGAATGAATTATTCTCTGTGAGTAAAAGTATCGAGCGAGAACAATAAAAATTCATGTTGAGATTCCACAGAGTTCTATCAACCAAGCGAGTGTAGGTGTTGGGTATGTTATGCGTTCGTGGCGCTGCGTGAATTACGCTGCTGTGCTTTATTTATTTTGCTTATTGACTCTATGTCAATAATGACATATATTTGTTTTAGATGAAAACAAGACGAGAAACCACTTGTTTGGCTGCATGGTGAAATAAAGACGCCACCATTTTCGAGCAATGCTCGCATTGAAGCGGGCTACTTACTTCGTCTGTTGCAATAAGGAGAACAATTTTATGAATACTGCAAAACGTAAACGCTTGGAAGCACAGGGCTGGAAGGTTGGCACTGCAAAGAAATTTTTAAACCTTACACCCGATGAATCTGCTTTTGTTGAACTAAAACTCGCATTAAGCAAAAACTTTCAAGAGTACCGCAAGAACAAAAACTTAACCCAAGAACAAGTTGCCCGCTTGCTAAAGTCCAGTCAATCAAGAGTTGCGAAAATGGAAGCTGGAGATCCATCGGTCTCTCTTGATTTGCTTGTTCGCTCGCTGTTAGCTTTAGGCGCATCAAAAAAACATCTCGCTCGAATGTTGGCATAGTTTCGATTGTCTGTTCATTAAGACTATCCAACCTTTCATTTTCCCCTTTCGCAGGCGCAAATGACACATAACGTTTCGGGTATTTACGCAGGCGTGGAGTTTCCGCACTAACGCTGCTACAAAAATTCAAACTTTCATTCCCGCACTTCACAGTCCTACGAAGTATTCCAGCCCCGCTTGTCGCAAATACCGTCTTAGCAGTAGATTTCTTTTTTAACGCAGTTGTTCGTATGTTTCAAAAAATAGTTCTGGTGTTCCTTTGACAAGTTCAACAATTCTGTCCTTGCCAAATGTACTTTCAATTTTTAGCCCCATGTAACAACCAACAATATAAAATAATCTGTCTCCTGAACATTGCCCAAGCACATTGTCCAAAATTTCACCTGTTAATTCTTTACTACTGTTATCATCTAAATATTTAATCAATTCATTAAACTGATTTACCTTTTTATTTAAAATGATTGTATCCAGTAATGCTACATAATCATTGTCTGCAATTTCGTTCATTTCAATTCGCTTGTGATAGGGAGTAAGTGTCGCAAGCCCCTCGTTCATTGTCATAGATAGAACAATTGTTTTTAAATCTTTAACATTCTTGGCTTTAAAAATATCGGGTAGTTGATGATATTTTTCAAATCCAATATGAAAAAGTTCGTGTGCAATGTAAAAATTTATTTCATTATAGTTTTTCCGGAATTGCTTGTAGTCAATGTTAACACAAATTTTATCATTAAAAGCAATGCCATTATATCCGCCAATTACAAAGTAGATTGTTACATTTTGTCTGTAGTCCTTTGGCAAATAATTAAGCGGTAAAACAGTGAATTCAGATTTAATATCTTGCTCGTTATTTTTAATCCATCGAATAATTTGTCTTAATGTGTCAAGTCTTGTGGTAATGTTAGAAAAATTAAATCCGTCACTTTTCCCCTTTAATGAGTTTAACAGATTTTTCTCTGTCAAAGGTTGTGATGAAAACTTTTTGCTGTGAAGTAAGATGTGTTGATACGCCGGATGGTTGATTATTTCTTCTTCATTCTTATTTGCTGTGCCGTCAAAATAATTGATTACTAATTTTGCTGCTGTATAATCAAATTTTACTTGTTCACTTCCAGAAACTGAGTCGGATTGTCTTGTCAGTCTCTTATCATCGGTTATCCCGCTCATGCGACCATAAAAATTCGTTACAACTGTCAATGTGAAAAAAAATGTTAGTGAAAAAATCATGTGTCTGGTCATTTTATAATTACCGCTAATGTATGCGCAACCGCTCAGCAGTTTTGTGAACTCTCAAAAGATATGGCTTGACACAGCTATAAACAAATTAATTTTCCTGCAGCGGAAGCCGCAAACCAAATCGTGAGCAAAACCGTTGAGCGACATCTATAATCTCGTGGTGAGCGAAGTCGAACCACCTTTTCAAATGAGTGAGCGTCGGTGTTTCGCTTGTTATACACAGTGCCGTGCCCGATGTTGTTTGTTAATTCTTGTGCCAAGCCGGACACTGCTTCTTAAGTTGACACGATTTGCAGTGACTACCTTTCCGATGCAGATACTTTCTGTCCCGTAAGTCCCGGAAGACGCCATCAAGCTTCTGTCTGGTTTGCTCAACTAACTTACTATCGAAGCTAAGTTCGATTCCCTTAGTAGGAGCGAAGACCGGAACTACTTCGATAAGCTGCACAGGATGAGAGTCCAATGCCGCAATTCCCAAAGCACCAGCACTCGCTTGAAGTGTGTAGGATTGTTTCTTATCAGCCGCAATTTCGGAAGACGTTTTCCACTCCTTTAGAGCAATTTGTCCATCCCGTTGCTCGACTACTGCATCGATGATTCCGTCTATTTGTCCCGACCGTTCGTGCAGATACCTATAGCGGTGCTCAATTGCGATGGCGTTCTTTGAAGTCTTGGCAAGCCTTTCAGCTATCTGCTCAAATGTGCCTCTCATTTTCTTGATGGTGTTACGAGGCAGCTTTCGCATTGGTGAGTCTCCATCTTGGAAACCTCGGTCGAAGCAATTACTGACTTCGGATTTGTCTGACGGAAAACCGGAACGGAGATAGTATTCCAACGCTTTGTGCACGCGAGAACCGACGCTCTGCGGAATGCTCCACTTTGGAAGTAACCGTCCCTCGTGGTAGGCTGCAAACTTTAAGGGACATTGTTCATAGAGGTCGAGGTGAGTCGCTGCAATTATCGGGGGAGTTGGTAAGATGGCCGGAGCTTTTACTTGATGTGAGACACTCAGTTGTTTGTTGCGACGGATTGGAACGAGATCATTGCCGAATGCGCTCAACGTTTCGTTTGGCTTCTTGACAGTATGCACTAAGATGAGAAGGTCTCTGGCTCGTGTTGTTCCCACATAGGCGAGACGGCATTCCTCAGCATCCTTGGGACTGGGAAAAGATCTCGGGTTTCCTTTGCCTAACTTCATCAGGAGAACAATTGGAAATTCCAGTCCCTTTGCAGCGTGGATAGTCATCACTTGAAGGGCATCAAGTCTGCTGGTGACAGTAGAAGATAAAGAGACTTCTCTATCTTGAGTGATTTTCAAGGCAGGCCAAGCATCTCTAAATGAAAGTGCGTTTGAGGGCAACGTACTGTCCAATGCTTCAGCAGCAGTCGCAAGGGGCCGGATCGTTCGGAGTTCACCAAACTCATTCGTGCGAAGAGAGCGGGCAAGAACTTTTTGTATTGAAGGATGCTTGTAAAGATTATTGAGAACACTGCCTGGCTTCCAAGGCGGCGGCGATCCAATGGTTCGTTCCATTGCCCGGTCTGCACGGGTCGAGTGAAATTGCACTTTTAATCCACAGGCTTTGGCTCTCCGTTCGATCTCCTCAACTATTTGCGGGGTTAGCTTTCTGGAAAGTATTGCAATATCGCTTGGTTTCACATTAGGATTGGAGTGCAGAAAACCGGAAATAAAGAAGAGCGCCCGTTCAAGTGTTGACGTGTAGACTGGATGTCTGTAGCTTGGAGTTGATAGCAAATCTTGTTTAGAGTTCAACGCCTTGAGCATTCCGTTTTTCTTAAGGCTCGGAACTCGCTTGCTAAGAAATCTATATGCAGAATCAAGTATGGCTTGAGTTGAACGCCAATTGTCTGTCAAGTAATACTTCTTTGCCTTCGCAGCTTTAATAAACCTCAGCACATTGTAGGGGCCAGCGCCACGCCACTCATAGATTTGTTGGCAAGGATCTCCGACAACCCAAATTCTCCGATCCTTTCCAGATAAGAGAAGGAGAATCTCCACTTGAATCCGGCTGGTATCTTGAAACTCGTCAACGACTATGGTATCGGCTTGGGAGGCAAAATCTTTCAAGATATCTTTGTTTCGTTTCAAACATCGGAGGAAATCTTTGGTTAACAACTCGTAGTCTGTAGCCGACAACTCGTTGAGTCTTTCAAGGTACCTCTTCGCTGTACGCCTCAAATCTTTGAGGGTAGGAATCTGAAAATCAAAACCAAGATAGGATTGATTTTCAAGATCACTGAGCCTTCTTTTGATTAGCTTGTGGATTGGAGCTCGTTCTTTCTTGTCAGAGATCTCCGCTCGAATACCTTTCTCCAATAAACCAACGAGCCCTGCCTTGTCTGCACTACCAGTCCACGAGCTTCTCGAGGTTGAGTGTTTACTACCGAAGACTTCCCATGCACAATCAAGCAAAAGAACTTGCTGATTGGCTTCACCGATTAGCTGGCGTGATTGCATAAGTCCTCGATGCATCACTTCTCGTGCGAAATCCCAAATCAACGCATCAATTGTTGAGATGCGCAATTGCTGGGACTTTTCACCAAGACGTGCGTAAGTACGATCGTATAGTTCGGCAGTAGCTTTGCGGGTGAATGTCGTTACGATGACGCGCTTGGGATCGATCCCTTGAATCTCAACCAGAAAGACGATTCGTTCCGCAAGGGCGGTGGTCTTCCCAGTTCCGGCACCTGCTATAACGCAAGCTGCCCCTTTGCTGTGGAAAACGGCTTCCTTCTGTTCATTGGTCAAATCTTTCATCAGAGATCAACTTGACTTAGGGCACTGCATTGCAAATAACGTTTCGGCAAACAACGCAACGCCGACGTGAACTTTAAAAAATCAATTTCGTGAGAGAAGGCGTTAAGCGATATTAACAATCTTCTTTCAAATGTTGGAGCGTCGGTGTTTCGCTTGATATGTGTTTTAACTCGCATTATGACTTTAATGTAATTTCTGGCATTCTAATCATTTCAATAGATAGAACCGCAATCCAGAGAAAATATGTCAACCAAGCAAAACCGTTCATTGTAGCAAATAATCCCTGTGGGTTATTTTCAATTAATGTTCCTATGCTTATAAAAGCTGCAAAGCCTATTATTAATCCTACCCAACCTAACCAACGCTTAAAAACACCTGTATTTAGAATAATTATAGCTCCACCAATCATTGCAATTCCAGCAAAAACACCAGAAACTGTAATGGCAAAAAAATATGAAGCTAATCCAAATTGGGATACTTCAGGGGATGTAGTACCATTTAGTAAAGCTATTCCCATAATAGATGCACCTCCAACTGTGCCTGCTGCGGGAGATATAATTGCTCCAGCCCATGTAACTCTTGTCCATATAGTTGGTTCACCTTCTGCTTTCTTTAGAATTTCACAAAATCCCGCAAAAAATGGAAAATAGAAAGGTAAAAAAGCTAAATCTGCAAGATAATGACCAAAACGAAACCACTGTCCATTTTCCGAAAACCAGATTGCAAAAGTTGAGACATCCTGATTATATGTGGGAGGCATTTTATTAATTCCAGAAGCAATAAAAGATAATGCTACAAAAAGTATCCCAGCGATTCCGCTTATTTTCCAAGGTCTTTTTAAAATATTCATTTCAGTATCTCCTTTCATTTGATTAATAAAATTTTTTTCCCCGCCGGCTAGGACGACCGGCGTCTTTCTCCAATAGGTGGGCATGGCATTTCATATAACGTGTGCGAAAAACAATGCCGCCGTTTTGCGAACTCAAAAAAGAGCGAAGCAACAATCTTGTGAGCAAAACGGTGGAGTGAACACAACTCAAAGATTTAAAAAGCGTGAGCGTCATTGTTTTTCGCTGTTATGCGCAGGCAAAGTTCAACTTCGATTGTGTTTTGCGGAACAACAATCCAAGCGATCAGGATTTGGCAAAAAATGAGCTCGCTACGCCTTTAGGAATGGGACAACGCATCACTTCGTCGAGTGTGGTGCCAGCTTAGGACCAGACCGACTACATACAAGAATACAGCGATCACTATTGCAGTGAAGAGCACGCTTCCGCTTGCAACGATTCCCGATTGATTGCGCAGACCACCTCCGGTCAGGAGATCGCCGATGATCTGGCCGCCATGAATCGCAAAAGCAGCGAAGCCAATGGCGAACCACGCCCAGCGTTGTCCGCGTCTGAGCGGACCCCAGGTGAGGAAAACAATCAGACCGTCGGCGGCCAACAGGCAACCAAGGCCCATAATAATGTGAAAGAGGGCGTGGGGCGGCCAAGGATCCTGCTGGAGATGGCCCAGACTTGCCCGGATCTCCGTAAGGCCCGTAAGCACTGGGAGTATGGTGAAAATAGAGAAGGCGACGTTGGTCCTGAGGTCTCGCATGATCTGGCTCTCCCTATGTAAAGTATGATTCTTGGAAAGTGCTACCCTTTGCTGGAGCCTGGCTCCAGGTGCCGCAAAACGCATTATGAAATGTAACTTTGCTTGCGCATAA
>CAZNCO010000143.1:0-9136 GCA_964571345.1 uncultured Ohtaekwangia sp. | reverse complement strand
ATAAGGGACATGGTGTGGTATCTACATTACAACCAGTGCTGGTGTTGCCTTTTTCCTTATACAAATTCTTTTTCATACGTTTCGTTGTTTTATTTTTTTTTGGTTGATCTTGGGTGACTATATTCTGATCCACATATGGTAAAGTTTCATCACCGGGTGGTCGTTCGTCTCTAATTGTTTTAAGCATGGTTTTTTCAGTTTAAGCAAAAACGATAAAATTTTTCTTTTGACTCAATCTGAATGCCTGCTACCAGCAAATTCTGTTCGTTAAACTTATTCTCTTTCCTGGAGTTCCTAGTACCTCTCCAACCTGCTATCAATGGATTGTTAATTTGAGTTTTCAGATTCTCTTCAATCAATGGAGCGAGCCTTGCGCCCAGTTGCCCATGAATGTGCGCATAGAGATAAGACTCTTTAAAGTTTTTGAGTTTATCGTTCATGCTGCAATCTTGCCACGCGAGTCCGTTGGCAATATTTGACAGGTGGTCCTGCGCTTTTTCTCCCCTTAATAATTGCATTTTTTCAAACTGACCAAGATGATTCATAAAAGCGCTCATGAGAAAGCTTGCGTCATCTCCCGTTACCCACAAGGCCAGGCGATTATTCACAGACCAGACAAAAACCTCAGCATAGATTGTATGAAGACCAGAAAGAAGTATCTGTGCAAAGTTTGGTTCAAACTCAAAAGACTGAGTTCCATTTGCAGATCGTTTATTTTCGATCGTCAATGCCCATATTTCGTTTTTTGTTTCCATTGCTTTGCCGTTGAATTTTTATGTAAAAGTATTTTGATAATCACTGCAAGGAAATCCGAGTATAAATGTATTTTGAGTTACAATAATTTACGGAGCGATATACGTATAACTACTTAACCCATTAGGTAGCATGGTGATTGTATACGTATGCATAATCCTTATAATAAAGCCTGTTTGCGAATAGACTTTGATGATAGAAATGCTGGTCTTTGGTTTCACTCTCTCGGGGTTTGTGTCATATCAAAGTCGCGTAAACACAACCCGCTGAAAAGTTAGGGACTACTGATTTTAAAAAATAAATATTTAAAACCCGATCAGGTTAAAAACGGCTATGCTCAATTTATTTCACAGGCATGAGATTAAATTGTCATACGGGATTCACGTATAGACAAAAAGAAAGACTATTCGTTGTGCTGCAGTTGCAGTTTTCTGCCAATTAATTTGGCCTTCTTGTCATTGGGAATAATTACGCGGAAAACAGTACCAAAGCCAATTTCAGATTCTGTGGAAATTGTTCCCTCCAGCTTTTCCAACGTTTCTTTTACGATGTACAATCCCAGCCCTGCTCCGCGAGAAATGTGAGAAGCCTTATAAAACATGTTGAAAATATCAGGCATGTGCTGTTTCGCAATCCCAATTCCATTGTCGATAAATTCAAATAATGCTTTTGAATGATCTATTGACACATTCACCCGAACAAATGGTCGCGATTTATTAATATCATGAAATTGAATTGCATTTCGAATGATATTGTCGATAATAATCTCGATTCGATCTGTGTCTCCATAAAAAGGAAATCCTCCGGAAACTTTCACTTCAAAATGGATCTTACGTCCCATCTCGCTGTCTCTATGACTATTAATTACTTTCCACAAGAGAAGCTCAAAATCAATTTTCTCGCTGGAGGTGTGCTTATACGTAGCCCGTGAAAAACTCATGATGTCCCTGATGATCTTATCGAGCTTTAACGTACTGGATTCTATTTTCTCAACATAAGTAAGAGCTGTTTGATCCTTCGATTCCATTTTCACAAGATTAATCAACCCCAAAATACTTGTGATGGGAGAGCGCAAGTCATGCGATGTACTATAAAGAAATTTCTCCATTTGATGGTTCACTTTTGCCAGCTGATCGTTCTTGGATTTTAGAATTGATTCTGACTCAACTTGCAGTGAAATATCCAGCACGGTCCAGTTAATGACTGCTTTTCCATGTTGATCGAAATGCCGATGACAATTTACCATGCCCGTCAACCGGGTGCCATCCGTTTTGCGAAAAAAAACAATTTCTTTTTCAACCTTCCGATTGCTCGCCAATTTCTTTTCGATCGCCCGGTAATGATCTTCCGCTTCAAATATTGAATTGATGTCTATTCCCTTTGTGCTATGAGGATTGGGCCAGCCAAAGCTTTGCGCAAACAGCTTATTTGAAAAAATCATTTTCCCATCTATCGATGTTCTGAAGATAAGTTCAAACGAAGTTTCAATAAATGAACGATAGAGATTTTTCAGAGCGCTCATTCGTGCCGTAAAAGAATCCTTTCCGGGAGACTGAACTGTCCACAAATATTCACGGGTGGGTTGCTCCACCTTAAAAATGGAAAGATGAATATTTCTCGTCCCGTTGAAAAAAATGTATTGGTACTTTTGGGTAAGTTCCAAATCCTTTGCTAGTACTGATTTTAAAACTTCCTGGGTATTAATAGGATTGGCAATCTCGACTAGCTTATGAAAAAAAGACTCGTTAAATAATAGCATTATTCCTCGCTCATCTGTCAATGCTATAGCCATCTCGTTGCTCTCAAATATCTTCCAAAATAATCCAGATATATCAAGCTGACTTTCTGTTAATTCTCCTTGCAATTTCTCGTTTTTCACCTCGCTCGAATTTGATGTAAAGGTGCAAAAGCCAAAAAACACAATCCATACTTGTTTTCTTGCATATTGATAATAATGGATTGTACGGAAGGAACTACGTAGTATTACGGAGTACTAATCTAAATAAGCCCCATTTTTTCAATCTTCTTAATAAGCTCAATCACATTTTTAGCACTGGTTTTCTTCATAAGATTAGCCCGATGCGTTTCGACAGTGCGGGGACTGATAAAAAGTTTATCTGCTATCTGATGACTGGTGAGACCTTCGGAAATTAGTTTTACGATTTCAATTTCCCTGCTTGTGAGCTTGAAGTCAGGTTCCTTCTCCTTCTTTTTTGTAACGTTGCTGGTATATTTTTTAAAAATAACTTTTTGCACCTGACTGCTGAAGTAGGTTTGGCCTTTGAGTACGGTGTTCACTGCATAGGCCAGTTCATCACTGGTTTCATTTTTCACTACATAACCCTTCACGCCCGTTTCCATACATTGGGCAATGTAATCTTCATCATCATACATCGAAAGGATGATAATTTTTGCCTGCGGATCGTGTTTTATGATTTGTCCGGCCGCCTCCATTCCGTTTAAATCTGGCATCGAAATGTCGAGGATTAGTAAGTCGGGTTTCAACTCCGAAAATTTCCGAATTGCTTCGTTTCCACTTGCAGCCTCGCCCACTACCGTCAGGTCTTTATCGCGCGAAAGCAATGATTTAACTCCATCGCGTATCATCGCATGGTCATCCGCAATAAGAATTCTAGACTTCGGCATTTATTAAAAGTTTATCCGTGGGCACTTCTACAATAACAATCGTTCCTCGCTTCGGGTCGCTCTCAATGGTAAGCTTGCCACCCATAATTTCCGCGCGATCGCGCATATTAATCAATCCATTTTGACGCGCAATCATCTGACTGGACAAACCTCCCCCATCATCCTCCACACTTAATCGAACCGTATCATTTGCTTCACTCAACTGCACGGTGATGCTTCCAGCCTTGGCATGCTTAATAGAATTATTCACAGCCTCCTGAGCAATGCGATAAAAATTAACTTTCTGCGATTGCCCCATTGCGGAGTGGGTGCCAACATTGAAGAACGAAACGTTTGAGTTCACTGAACGGCTGACTTGTGTGCACAACGACTTTAAGCACGTTGCCAGATCAAAATCACGAAGCTTGGCAGGCAGGAGGTTTTCAGAGATTCGTACGGATTCCTGTATTGCTTCATCCAGTAATCGCGAAAGGTTTGCAGCATCGTTCGGATCTGTTACAATGAGACTCGCATTCATTTTAATGGCATTGAGCATCTGGCCAAGGCCATCGTGTAAATCTTTGGCAATTCGAGCACGCTCTTTTTCTTGCCCTTCAATCATAGCTGCTCTTCGTTGGATATCCATCTCCCGTACGATCTTTTCATGCTCGGCTTTTTCAGTGAGATCTTTAAAAACAATGATGAGCCCCACAAAACTACCTCTGCTATCTAATAAAGGGCTCAGGCTACTTTCGCCAATCGGGGCTTCGACTTGATTTTTACCAATCAACACAAGATCGTCAGGCATGGCATTTGAATTGCCGGTGTATAAAGAGCACTGAATCGGATTCACGAACGTTTCTTGTGTAACTACATTTCTCAACTTCAAAATTTCGGTTACAGGTTTACCCATGGCCTCGTTCAACGTGCACTGCGTTAAAGCAATGGCTGTGGGATTCATATAGGTAACGCAATAATCCCTATCGATGGTAATCACCGCATCGCTAATTGAGTTTACAGTAGAAAAATATTTCTCTTCACTTTCTTTCAGTTTTGATTCGATTCGATGCTTGTACAAAGCCATTTCGATGACTGTAAATATTTCACGGTCTTCAAAAGGCTTGGTCAGGTAGCCATACGGTTCGGTAATTTTTGCCCGTTCAATGGTATCTTTATCGGTGAGAGCGGTAATATAAATAACGGGCACGTTATATTTTGACTTTAGAATGGCAGACGTTTCAATCCCGTCCATTTTACCGGTTAGCATAATGTCCATCAGCACGAGATCAGGACGTGATGATTCTACGAATTCGATGGCAGATTCACCCGAGTCACACTTTCCCAGCACTTCGTACCCCTCAGACTCCAGCGTGGTTTGCAAATGATAAGCCACAATAAATGAATCTTCAACTACAAGTATTCTAGCTTTCGACATTCAAAATGTTTATCTATCAATTTACTGATTTTAAAATATTCTACAATAACGGCTTAAAACAATATTACCGAATATGATTTCAGTCAAGTTTTATTCTGATCATTTTCTTCGTTTCGTCATGCGATTCTAAAAATAATTCTAAATATAGTTCCGTTATTGCGTTGCAATTGAATCGTTCCTTTTAACTGCTTTACGAAAATATCCAGCATCTGCATTCCAAACGTGGACGACTTTTCTACTTGCAAGTCCTCGGAAATAGACACACCATCATCGCGAACGGTAAGTTCATAGTTATTTTCCTCAAGCCGATGTAAACCAACCCATACCGTCCCGCGCGTTCTCCCCGGAAACGCGTGCTTAATTGAATTTGTAACAAGTTCATTGATGATTAATCCACAGTAAATCGCCACATCCAACGACATGTTATCGGAATCAATAGATGACTGTATATTCAAATCTATATCACTCCGTGTGTTGGTTAATCGTATATCAGATATAAGTTTTCCCAGGTAGTCATAAATATTTACCTGGTTTACAGATCCTGTCTGCAACAAGCGCTCATGCATCAGAGCGATCGATCTTATTTTTTGACGAGTATCTTCGAGGAAATCTTTGAAATCACCCTCTTTCAAACTCATCATCTTCACGTACATGATAGATGAAACCAACTGCAAATTATTTTTTACACGATGGTGAATTTCTTTTATCAGAAGATCTTTCTCTTTGTTGCTGGCCATCAATGCCTCTTCAGATTTTTTCCTTTCTGTAATGTCTATGATAACACCATCCCAAATAACGGTACCATCCTGTCGCCTATGCGGATTGGAACTAGCTCGCATCCATTTATATCCTCCCCAAATAGTACCCTGTCTGAATTCCTGAATGAACGGAACGAGTTGTTGTTGAGACTTATATTCCTCCTTATCCAGTGCTTTTTTGTCATCTGGATGTATTAAGCTCAAAAGGGCATCGGGATTTTGCAAGATTTCCTCCGGCTTTATACCCGTAATATTTTCAATTCCTTTGCTAAAGAAATTATAAGAATAGCGACCCTCGGGTGTTTTTTGATACTGATAAATAGCACCGTCCGTAATGTTGTTTGCAAGCTTGCTTACCTGCTCCTGTTTTTCGGCCAGTAACGATTCTATTTTTTTCCTTTCGGTTATATCAATCAAGAAACCTTCGCGCACCCAAGTTTGCTCACCAATACGCCTGGGGGTTGATCGAATGTGCACCCACTTCGTTTCGCCAGATCTGTGGATAATCCGAATCTCCTCATCCATCACGATCGGCTGACTCAGCGAATCAAACGAATAGGCGCTTATTTTTTCCGCATAATCAACAGGATGAATACTTTTGTAAAGTAGACTACTGTCTTTCAGAATATCTGCGGCACTTATTCCCACTATATCCTCAATACCTGGGCTGATATATGTAAATGATCTTCGGCCCGGGGAAATTACCAATTGATAAAGAGCACCAGAAGGAACATTTTCAGAGACATTCCTAAGCCTGTTTTCACTTTCTATCAGCGCCTTTTCCTTCTCTTCCCGATCTTTTTCACTATTGATGTGATGAATAGCAAAGCCAATGTTAGCCGTTAGTTCTTCCAGCAACTGCATTTCCTTTTCGGAAAAGAAAAAAGGCTCAGATTTATACAAACTAAAAACACCAATTACCTGATCATTCACAATGATCGGCAACCCAATACTGGATCGATACCCTCGTTTCAGTGCCTCCTCTCTCCACAAATTGAATTGCCGGTAACTAGTGTCAGCAATATCATTATTAACAATAGGTTGCTTTTGGCGAATTGCATTTCCTGCAGGGCCCTGTCCTTCGGGAGCATCATGAATTGAAATAAGCGGAACACTTTTTAAATAATCCATTTCATAACCCGCGGAGCATACCGGCCTGAGAACACCAGCTACCGAATCAATTAAGCCCACCCATGCCATTGTGAATTTTCCGTTGTCAATTGCTATTCTGCAAGCCTCTGAAAATACTTCTTCTTTTGATTTGGCATGAACAACCATTTGGTTGATTTGACTGGTAAGCTGATAGAGCCTGCTGGTTTTTAATATTTCCGCTTCTGCCTCATATTGATCTGTCTCATCCATTACCACACCTTCCCAAAGCACAGCGCCATCCGTTAAACGTGACGGCCTGGAATACCAACCCAGATGATGGTAATTGCCATCATTGTCTTTGAACCGACCTACCCGTTGGCGAAAATCCGACAAGTCTCTTGCTGATTCAAAAACAGAATTCTGAATTTGTTCAACATCATCTGGGTGACACCGTGCATTGAATGCTAGCAGGTCTTGCATGATAGCGGCCCCAGTTGTGCCCAATCGTCTGGCCAATCCATCCGAAAAGAACGGCATCAACATAGTGCCATCTGGTTTCAAAAGAAATTGATAGATCGAACCGTTGGGGAGGTTTTGGGCGATGCTCGTAAACTGCTCGTTTTTCTTTCTTATTTCTTCTGCTTGTTCACGAAGCAACGTGTCTGCTTTCTTCTTATCGGTGATATCCAAAAATGTGCAGATCACATTGATCACATTGCCATGGGAATCCAATCGCGGGATAGCATCTACCATCAACCAGACTGTATCATTCCGTTCTGGCCTGAAAACCCCCATCACAACCCCGCGCACAGATTTTTTTGTTTGGATAGCTTGAGGTACCGGATGACTTGGCCCCGGAAAATCAGAGCCATCTTCGTGTACTACATTCCAGCGTGGATCAAATGAAGTTATTCCTAAAAGTTGATTTTCTGTTACGCCCAATAAATCAAGTGCTGCATGATTGCTTAATAACATTTCGGAACTGGGTCCCTGAAGAAGGATTCCGACATTGATGTCGTTCACGAGAGCACGAAAAAGTTCTTCACTTTCTTTTAAAGCTGCCTCCTTCTCAAATCGAATTCTTTCATTCTCAATTGCAGCAAGTCCAAATGCGATGTTGGACGTTACCTCTTCCAGCAGTTTAATTTCCTTGTCTATAAAGAAATTAGGTTCAGTATGATACAACGTAAAAATAGCAACTACTTTTTCTTTTATATAGATCGGTATACCGATACTTGAATGATAACCACGCTGTATGGCCTGTTCGCGCCAAAGACTATAGGCGGTATTCGAACGATCGGCAATATCGTTATTGAAGACTGTTCTTCCTTCGCGTGCTGCGCGGCCCGATGGGCCCCGCCCATTTGGATTATCCAGCGTGGAGATAGCGGGAATGCTATTAAAATAATTATTGACAAAACCATCGCTAACCAGTGGGCGGACTTCATTCAAATTATCGTCAATCCACCCTACCCACGCCATCCGGAAATCGCCCACATTAACGGCAATCTTGCAGACCTCAGAGAAAATTTCATATTGCGACTTTGCACGCACTACTATTTGATTGATAGCGCTGGTAACTGCGTAAATGCGGTTCGCTTTCAGCAATTCGATTTCCGCTTTTATCTTTTCCGTGATGTCGGCCATAATTGACAAATGCAAGCCCGGCAAAATATTTGCTACGGCATTATACTGAGCAGTAATGATTTTTCCGCCTTGTGTGCGAATATCTATTGTTCCTGCCTCCGATCCTTTTTTGAGGAAGTGATTGAATGGGTCTACCTTCATGGTTTCAACCAAAGCAACATCTCTCACATTCAACTGCGTAAGCTCTTCGTAAGAGCACTCCAGCATTTTACAGGCAGCAGGATTGGCGTCAATATAGTTTCCGTCATCATCCGCAAGGATCATAGCATTTATTGCATTATCAAAGATTGCTTGCAGACGCAATTGACTTTTTTTGAGTGCTTCTTCTGCTCTCTTACGCTCCGTAATATCCTGCATAGAACCAATCATACGATAGGGCGCTCCATCCCTATCATACATCACAAATCCGCGATCGTATATAAATAAAATAGTGCCATCCTTTTTCAGGAACCTGTATTCAGCGGACCAGAATTTTTCGTTGGAAGAAATCACACTATTAATGCCATCCATTACATTCTTTAAGTCATCCGGATGAACTTGTTTCGACCAAGAATTTAAATCGGTTTTTGTAACGATATCAAAGCCAAACGATGTGTAAAAATTATCATTCCACCATATCTCGTCTGCCATTATGTTCCAATCCCAAATAATATCATTTGTGGCTTTGGTAACCATGGCAAACCTTTCATTTGCCTTTTCAATTGCTTCTTCTGCCCGCTTCTGATCGGTATCGTCAAGAAGTACACCGTCCCAGACAATGGAGCCATCTTGCAATTGTTTAGGTTTTGAGCGCCCCGTGAGCCAGTGGTAATTATTTGATGTATCC
>CAZNCO010000142.1:0-9181 GCA_964571345.1 uncultured Ohtaekwangia sp. | reverse complement strand
CGTCTACACCGTGTACCGCGCTACCAAAGGTTTTAGAAACCATAGAATCATTATATAAGATGGTAAATATAAATTAATAGCTTTGGTTGAGAAAAACGGGAGTCAGTGCTTTCAGCAAGGGATTGAAGCGGAAAGCCCGAAGCGCACAGCTGTTGAGTCAGCCGGACTTGGAGCGTAAAGCCCGGTGGCGCGCCTCGCGCCATGCCGCCAAAGAAAATAAAACCCGTTAACGTAAAAAAATTGTTAATGCACCAACCAAAACGAAACGATGCACGTTACAAGATCGGTTACAGGTTAATATTTTACGGGAAGCGCCCCAACTTTTGAGGCGCTTCCCTGTTTGTTATGAAAACCATTTTAAATCAAACCAATATGAAAAAACAAATTTTCCTCATCGCCTTTTCGGCACTTGCACTGATAACCAGTGCCGCCCTTGCACAAGACAAAGAAGACAAGAGCAAACGCCCCAGCCCTCCGGCAAAAGCAGAAGGCACCATTGACGGAGCAAAAATTGTGATTGATTACAGCCAGCCTTCAGTTAAAGGCAGAAAAATTTTTGGTGGCCTTGAGGCATATGGAAAAGTGTGGCGTACAGGTGCCAATGAGACTACTTCTTTTGAAGTGGACAAGAACGTGAAAATTGAAGGCAAGGAACTTGCAAAAGGAAAATATGCTTTGTTTACCATTCCTGGAGAAAACGAGTGGACAATTATCTTTAACAAGACCATCAAATGGGGCCACTATGACTACAAGGAAGCTGAAGATGTACTACGCGTCAAAGTAAAGCCTGGAAAAACACCAAGCCTGGTTGAGAAATTTACGATTTCGATTGAAGGCAAGAAAGTAGTGCTGCGCTGGGAAAATACTGAGGTAGCGTTTGCCGTGAAAGGGTAATATCTCGCATCATTTTTTAACCGAGCCCCAACCATGTTGGGGCTTTTTTATTTGTATTTTGCGCGTTAATTTTTGATTATGGAATTGGTGAAAGACCCCAAACAAGAAGGCTATTATTTTCCAGCAGAATTTGCACCTCATACCGCAACCTGGTTGAGCTGGCCACACAAGGAGGCATCATGGCCGGGAAAGATTGAATCCATCTATCCTGTATATGCGAAGTTTATTGCATTGGTTGCCGAAGGTGAGAAGGTGAATATCAATGTGGGCGATGGGGCTATGAAAAACAAAGCTTCCGAAATCCTTGCTAAAGTTGGTGCTGATTTTTCAAACATTCATTTCTTCCTGCATCCCACCAACGATGCCTGGTGCCGCGATCATGGACCTGCTTTTCTTCTTCACAAAAAGGAAAAGAAAAAAATGGTGGTGAAGTGGAATTACAATGCTTGGGGCGGGAAATACCCTCCATTTGACCTTGATAATCAAATTCCAATTTCAATTGCGAAGTACTATCAATTACCACTTGCCAAACCAGGAATTATTATGGAAGGTGGTTCAGTGGATTTCAACGGCACCGGTACCGTTCTAACCACGAGTGCCTGTTTGCTAAACCCGAATCGAAATCCTTCTTTGAATCAACAAGAAATAGAAGAGTACCTGATGCAGTTTTACGGAGTTGACAATGTGCTTTGGTTGGGCGATGGTATTGTGGGTGATGATACAGATGGCCACGTAGACGATATCACAAGATTTGTAAACGCTACAACCGTTGTGACGGTAATCGAGTCTAACAAGAACGATGAGAATTATTTACCGCTCAAGGAAAATGTGGAGCTATTGCAAAAGATGAAATTGGAAAATGGACAATCTATTGATATTGTTGAACTGCCAATGCCCTCACCTGTGTTCTATCAAGAGCAACGATTGCCTGCCTCGTATGCCAATTTTTACATTGCTAACAAGTATGTGGTTGTACCAACTTATCGCGATAAAAATGATGTTATCGCATTGGATATTTTACAGAAATGTTTCCCCGATAGGAAAGTAGTAGGGCTTGACTCAACGGACATTATCTGGGGGCTTGGATCTTTTCATTGCCTTAGCCAGCAAGAACCTGCGACCTAATCCCGCAGGCGAACCCCACACTCCAACCCCATGAAATTATTTTTAACTGCTTCTATAATTTTTCTTTGTTCACTTGCCAGCTTTGGTCAAAATATTCTCGAACTAAAAGTGGAGAATTACAAAACCGGAAT
The DNA here is from genome assembly GCA_964571345.1 of uncultured Ohtaekwangia sp. Classification (GTDB taxonomy): domain Bacteria; phylum Bacteroidota; class Bacteroidia; order Cytophagales; family Cyclobacteriaceae; genus ELB16-189. The sequence continues at coordinate 7,031 of CAZNCO010000142.1, read as the reverse complement.
GTCATTTAAGGATTTCTTAATTGACTTTGAAAGAATTCACAATTGCCGGTTTTATTTTATTGACCAATGGTTTGAGAAAACTGAGATTCTCAGTGATATCAATGGACTTCCTCTTCAACTAGCATTGAACAATATTTTCGATGGTACGGACATACGGTTTGTTTCATTTTATGACTATGGATTGATCTTCGTAAAGGATCCAACCAAATCGATCGCCAAGGAAGCTTTTATCGAAAGTATAAAATCTAGACAAAAGAAAACTCTTGCAGCCTCCATAGGTACAAAAGGAAAAACAACAGAAGGAGAATTGGTAACACTCTCCGGCCAAATCAAAGATGCGAAAACCGGAGATCCTGTAGAAAACGCCAGTGTTTTTGCTGGTTTGGAAAATGTTTCCACCACAACCAATGCCTCCGGTCAATTTTCGATAAAAGTACCTGTTGGAACCCAAATCATTATTTTCCGGCACGCTGCATACGAAGAGAATATTCTCGAAATAGAAATATATGAAAGTGGTTCACTAAACGTTGAATTAAGTGAAGCTCCTCGTCTGCTGGATGAAGTTGAAATCAGCGGCCAGAAATTAAATCCGGTGGAATCCAAAATTGGCGAAGTGCAAATACGCATGGCCGATATAAAGAAAATGCCATCGATGTTGGGTGAGGCCGATCTGTTTAAGCAGATTCAGATTCTTCCGGGAGTGACGTCCGTAGGTGAATTATCAACAGGTTTCAATGTGCGCGGAGGTGGAGCCGATCAAAACCTAATATTATACGATGGCATGCAAGTATTTAACAACTCGCACGTGTTTGGTTTTTTCTCGGCATTCAACTCGGATGTGATTGATCGTGCATCATTTTATAAATCTGGAGTGCCTGCAGAATATGGTGGTCGTGTTTCATCTGTGCTAAGCATCGATTCTAAGAGTGGAGATTTTAAAAGATGGAATGTCTCAGGAGGAGCTGGAATTGTAGCGAGTAACATTTCAATTACCGGGCCGATTGTAAAAGACAAAACATCCGCTGTAATCTCGGCAAGATCATCTTACTCAGACTGGCTGATTAAAAATATCAGTTACCAAAATATCAATAAAAGCTCTGTATCCTTTTACGACCTCTCAGCTAAGATCGTTCATAAGTTTAACGAACAGAATAAACTTTCCCTGTCAGCTTACACCAGCAAAGATCACTTCGGTCTTCCAAGTGACACAACGTTTGAATGGCAAAACAACCTGGTTTCTCTAAAGTATGATGTTACGTTCAGTGCGCGATCTTATGGCTCCTTCATGGCGGGCTTTGGCCAATATGCTTACAAGGTTTCGAATCGCAATCCAAACTTTGCTTATGCCATGGATTACAACATTTCCTATCCAACCTTAAAGGCAGATTATAATTATCAAATTGGAAAACACAAATTTCGAACGGGTATCGGTAGCACATACTATACCATTTCACCAGGAACAATTAAACCCACAAGCTCATCCTCAAACGTAGTAGCATTGAGTATACCCAACAATCACTCACTGGAGAATGCATGGTTCATCAATGATGATATAGACTTTTCGGAAAAGATACATGTGGATCTCGGGGTTCGTATTCCGGTTTTTCTCAGCTTGGGAGGTGCAGACGTATATCTATATCAGCAAGGCGTTCCAAAATCCAACGATACTATCATTGACACACTGCATTACAGCAGTGGCAGCACGATCAAAACTTTTTCGGGGATTGAACCCAGGATATCCTTGCGCTACACAATCAATCCGCTCTCATCCATTAAAGTAGGGTACAACAGGATCTATCAATACTTGCATTTGATTTCAAACTCTGTTGCCATCACACCTATTGACATTTGGCAACCGAGTAATTATTACTTCAATCCGCAGCAAGGTGATCAGTATTCAATTGGGTATTTCAAACAAACCAAGGAGAAAAAATTTGATTTTTCTGTGGAGGGGTTTTGGAAAGAAATCAATAACATTCTCGATTTCAAAGATGGGTCAAACATAGTTTTAAATCCGAATCTTGAAACCTCTTTATTGAATGGAATCGGGCAATCATACGGAATAGAACTCTCCATTAACAAGCCATCGGGGCGCCTTACAGGAGGTATCAACTATTCTTATATCCGGTCTTTGCGCAAAGTGACTAGCCCATTTACAAACGAAAGCATTAACAGCGGAAAATTTTATCCATCCAATTATGATCAACCCAATGTTTTTAATCTGAATTGGAAGTACAGTCTTTCAAGACGATTTGCGCTCACCGGAAACTTCACCTATCGCACGGGGCGCCCGATCACCATTCCAACTTCTTATACAATCGTTGATAATGTGCCGATCGTCAATTATTCTGATCGCAACGAATACCGATTACCGGATTACCATCGTCTGGATCTTGCTTTTGTGATTGAAGGTAGTCACAAACGAAAAAAATTATGGGACGGCACCTGGACTATTTCGTTCTACAACGTGTATGCAAGGAAGAATGCCTACTCTGTTTTTTATCAGAAGAATGAAAATGGTTTGGTACAGCCTTATCAAATTTCCATCATTGGTACCATTCTGCCCTCGATCTCTTATCATTTTAAATTTTAGAAATGAGACTTCGCCTGATTCTGTTCCTACTTATTGTATCGCTTGACTCTTGTGTAGATCCATTCAAGATTGCCGTCAATCCAGGGGCTGACATATTTGTGGTAGATGGCCTAATCACCGATCAACCTGGGCCTTACACGGTAAAATTGTCTACATCCAAACCACTCGATCTTAATAGTCAATTATATGCGTACAACTGGGTAACCCATGCTACGGTAATTATTCACGATGATGAAGGAAACCAGGAGACTCTCGCTGAAGTTTCATCCGGGAATTATCAAACAAAAATTTTTCAAGGTGTTGTTGGCCGAAGTTATTTTATTGAAATCACAACCGAAGACGGTAAGCAATTTGTTTCAGAAAGCGAGAGACTTCAACCGGTAGGCGACATGGCAGACCTCCGCTTTAGATATGAACAAGGGGCAAGCGGCACTGCTGACGAGTTTGGCGTATACACAGATACGCAGTTTTTTCCCGAACAAAACGGACTAGTTAGGTGGCGCTGGACAGGTACTTTTGAAATATTTACTTATCCAAGCTTACGAACAAAATATGTTGGGAATCCTCCTGTTAAAGTTCCCGATCCAATTCCATGTAGCGGATTCCAGGTGGTCAGAAATAATCTTGTGCAAGCTTTTGATTGCTCTTGCTGCGATTGCTGGGTAACTCAAGTAAGCGATCCCCCCATTATTTCAGATGAGCGATATGTAAGTGATAATCAAATCATAAATCAGAAGGTTGCTACGGTGCCTATCAATCGCAGAACTTTTTTTAGAAAATACCACCTTGAGGTCGAACAAATGAGTGTTTCCCGTGCTGTTTATAATTTCTGGAAAGGAATTATTGCTCAGAAAAAAACCGGCAGTGATTTATTTCAAACACCACCACCAAAAACATCCGGAAACATTAAGGCAGTTGGCTCTACTTCGATGCAAGTAATCGGTATTTTTGGAGCCTCCTCCATCAAAACAAAAGACCTTACTATTCTCAGAACTGATGTGCCCCATCCGCTTCCCGTCATCGATTCTCTTATTGCAAGTTGCCTGTCGGTATATCCTAAAACAACAAACGTGAGACCGTCATTTTGGTAATCATGAAAAAAGTATTCATTTTTTTTGCACTGTTTCTCCTCTTTAGTTCAAATTCGCCTGAAGAAGATTTTATCACTTCACTGAAATCAAAGTTTGACCTGTATCTCAAGAGCATACAAACAGGAGATCTTTACGTCACTTTCAATCAAACAAAGTATGTAACGGGAGATACGGTGGCAATGTCAATTCAATATTCGCGCAATTTGGATAAAGCACCTGCGAAACAAATTGTGTATGTTCAACTGCTGAGTAATGAGGGAATAGAATCATGGCATGCTAGGGTTCTTTTAAAGAAAGGAAAAGCAATCAGTTACTTTGTGTTGCCGCCACAATTCAAACCGGGAGCTTATATCTTCGTTGCCTTTACAGAACAAATAAGACAAATCAATCCCAACCTGGCATTTTCCACCCCATTTTTCATCGCTGACAAAACAACGCTAAAATTCAGCTCAGATAAAAAAGATGTAGCAATTTATTCGGAATGCCATGCATCCGTCAATGCTATCCCTAATCATTACATCTTAGCAGGCGAACCTCTCTCCATTCTTAATATAAAAAATGGAAATACCATTATTAAAACCTTGCAACTTGATTCTGCCGGCATAGCTGAACTTGAGATCATCCCGCAAAAAGGCGATAGCTTGTTTGCAGAATCAACGTACGGAACCGTAAAGTCTTTTCCGGTCAGACAAGATGAAGGCTTTCAATTACACATAGTAGATGCCCGGATGATAGAGATAAACATTCATCCCAAAACTCTTAACGGTGGCAATAAAGTGTATTTCATTCTTGCAGGAAATCTGGGCATAACTTTCTACAAAGAAGTAAATCTGAAAGAAAAGTCGGCTATCAGATTTTCTATTCCTGACGAAGCTGTTCAAGATGGATTATGTGAGGCTATCTTGATTGATGTCGACTATAGAATCTGGGCACGCAGGAATATTTATCTAAAAAAAATTAAGACTGCGAATGTCTCTGTAGCGATGGCTACAGCCAATTTAAATACAAACGAAACCACTCTTCTAAATATCAAAGTAGAAGACAATCAAGGTAATAGTATACATTCAATGGCAAATATTAGCGTGATCAACAATGGATTAATCAGCCCGGTTGAAAAACAACTGTTCAATAACTTAAGCAGATTGAATCAAAATGCTATCCGAAATGACCAATCATTCATTAACTGGAACCAAATCTTTCATCCCTCACCAGTCAAGAGAGTTGATGACAAAATCTATCTCACGGGTCGTATTTTCCTTACAGAAAATAATCAGCCCGTTGCGGACTCCACGCATGTACTCTTTTTCCTGAAGAAAAGCCTGTTAGGGTATGACACTTATACAAATGCAAAAGGAGAATTTCGGGCGCCTTTGATTTTTGACTTCTATGGAGAAGAAGAACTGTTTTATTGCGCCACCTACAAGGGGAGAGATTTGACAAATGTTAGCTTTCAATTCAATGAAACATTTCCAGCCTTAGCAAAAAATAAAAGCAAATCCATCTGTACAGAAAGTAATAGTGATCCGTATTACCAATACACTTTAAAGAAAAAAATAGTCGACAACTCTTATTCCTTCTTTCAAAAAAAGACAAATGAAGAGGAAGTTGATTACAACACTATTATAGAAGATGAATTACAAGGTGCGGATATTGTTTTCAAAACGGCTGACTATGTGCTCTTCCCAACCATGGCTGAGCTTGTGAAGGAAGCTTTAAAGTCGGTTGATCATCGTGTAGTAAAAGGGCGGGACATCGTGCGTTTATATACAACAAACGATATTCCCAACCGACAAACAAGTCCTTTATTTGTAATTGATGGAGCTGTTTCAAAAGATCCCAAACAATTTCTGAGTCTTAATCCGGAAAACGTCATCACGATTAAAATTATCAAGGACTCGAAAAAACTATTAAGGTTTGGAGCGCTTTCAAAAAATGGGGTTATCATCGTAAAAACAAAGTCAGTTCAATCCAAACCAGAGACACTAAAGCCACTGGAAGGCTTCCTGAGAACCTATGAAATAAAGGACTACAAAAAAGATAACAACCGAATTCCTGATCTCCGCGCATCACTGTTATGGAAACCACAGATCAATCTTACCGAAGAAACTACGCCTATCTCCTTTAAGACATCCAACGATATTGGTGACTTTACGCTTGTGATAAGCGGATTTACAGGAAGCGGAAATCCATTCTATCACAGCCAACCCTTAAAGGTTGTGTACAGAGTGATTCATTAAATTCAGAAAGTGTAAATTTCCGAAGGCGTTATGACAGATGTCAAAGGAATATCATGTTCGTCTTCAACAATTCTTTCAACAGGTTTGAAAAAACTGAGTCCGGTTTTCCTGACATCCGTACGACAAGCATTTAAAAACTTATCGTAAAATCCTTTGCCGTATCCTACACGATGCCCGCTTTTGTCGAATGCGAGCAGAGGCACGACAACGAGATCAAAATCTTCCGGAGAGAGTTCCTTACCCGAAGCAGGTTCATCAATTCCCCACTCATTTTGCTTCAATTGATGCGGCCCTTCAAATAAATAACTCTTTATTGAATTTGTGACAGGATCAATTTTAGGTACTGCTATTTGGATGTGAGGAAACTCACGCTTTAGTCTATCAATAATTAGCCATGTGTCTGGCTCAGCTTTTTTGCGAAGTGGAAGGAAAATATGTACGGCCTTTACGAATACAAGATCAAGATGAATAAAAAACAAATCACACATTCTTTGCGAACCTTGTGCCCATTCCGACTCTGAAAGTTGAAGACGAAGTTGCAAGTAATAAGTACGAAAATCTTTTTTATCCATCAAGGCAGCAGAATATTGAATTGAAAATCAAAGGGGTCAAAATGAGCCATTAATGTTTTAATAAAAGACGGATCTTGCTGATAGAAATTCATAAAATTATCTGTGCGCTCTTGGGGTATTCCATTTGGAAAGAGAAAGTCTTTCACCGACTCCAATTGACCTAATTTGTCTTTATGCCTTCTCTTTTCTGCACGCAATAATTTCTTTTCAATGTTCTCCAGCGACTGCATTGATTTCTTTGCCTGCGCTGAAACATTTTTTATCAGCGTCTTGTCAATCAAAGAAGCGCGAGCTTCAATATTTTCAAAAATTGATCTGAGCTTAACTAAGTCTTCACCAAGCGACAAGTTGTGATCCGAATTTTTTGCTACCCAATGGTTGAAAAGGTAATTCTTCTCTTCAAACAGATCCTTCAGTTCCAACCCAGTCTTTTCAAATTTTCGAACAGAAGGAGAGTCCATCACTGCAGCAAAGTTGCGCGGCATAAGCATTGGAAAAGGAACTTTAAAGTGATCGAATACCGCCTTCAACTGCAGCC
>CAZNCO010000141.1:0-9221 GCA_964571345.1 uncultured Ohtaekwangia sp. | reverse complement strand
ATGTAATTGTGTCCGTCATGCCTGGGGCCGCCAATCGCAAAAAATACCGAACCTGGGGTGATCAGTGCTTTTCGGCTATCAATAATGAGATTTTCAACAGGAAGGTTTTCAACCAGCTGAAGGCACGTGCCTCCGCATATTTTTTCAAGGTTGGTGAAGGTCATCTTAGAAAAGTTTGGCACCGTTTGGTACCGTTTTGTCTACAGTAGAAAGTACCACAAATCCGTTTTCATCGGCAAAACCGGTCACCAGCACTTCAGACATGAAATTTGCAATTTGTTTCGGTGGAAAGTTGGTAACGCAGATAACTTGCTTACCAATCAACTGTTCGGGACGGTAATTTTGTGTAATTTGTACACTTGTTTTTTTTATGCCGATTGCCGGACCAAGATCTACCCACACTTTGAATGCAGGTTTGCGAAGCCCCGGAAAGTCTTCAGATTTAATAATTGTGCCGACTCTCAGATCAATTTTGTTAAAATCTTCCCACGTGATCATAATTTTTTTTAGATTGCCCATCCAAATTTATCACCACTTTCAAGTTTTCTATGAAGATGGTTCTAAAATTTAACTTGTCTTTGGTAGCGGCTTTTGCTCTCGCAATGTGCTCGGCTTCGCTATGGGCGCAAGAGGAAAATTTTTCTTCTCAGGAATTGCAGGAATTAAAGCAACAACCTCAGCATCAGGAATTGCAAAACCTTGGAGATGACAAGCCATTGATCATGGAATTGGATTCCAAAACCTCCAGAGTTAATGTTCCATCTTCTTCTAACAAAGAGAACGCAACGAATGGAATGGGTACTCAAGCGGGCAAACAAAAATCAGATACCAATAAGCCTTCGGTGAAAGAAAAGGGCGAAGAAGATCCGCTCAACTTCAATTTTCTTTATTTCATCATTCAGAGATTCAAAATATCTGATATAGTGGACGATTGAATCCTCCGTTGAAACCTACCTTCACCTCTTCCGTAAGAAAATAGTTTTTTAGTCATTCCCACAAGTTTTAATATTGCGGTTCATTATTCTTATTTCAATCCTATGGCATTTACTTCAACCAGCGAGGCTCAGGAAGCTCACAAAGTTAAAATCAAACAGGTTTATGCTGAAGTAGGTAAAGTAGTGGTGGGCCAGGAAAAACTGGTGAACCGCCTGATGGTGGGGCTTTTTACCAATGGCCATGTTTTATTGGAGGGGGTTCCAGGATTGGCAAAAACGTTAACGATCAGTACGCTTGCTCAGGTTCTTCACCTGGATTTTCAGCGGATTCAATTCACGCCCGATTTACTTCCTGCCGATTTGGTGGGAACCATGATTTACAATCAGAAGGAAGGAAAGTTTGAAGTAAAGAAGGGACCGATCTTCGCAAATATTATCCTGGCGGATGAGATCAACCGCTCACCAGCTAAAGTTCAGTCTGCCTTGCTGGAAGCCATGCAAGAGAAGCAGGTGACTATTGGTGAAACAACTTTCAAGCTTGACAGACCCTTCCTGGTGCTTGCCACTCAGAACCCTGTCGATCAGGAAGGAACTTATCCACTTCCTGAAGCACAAGTCGATCGCTTTTTGATGAAAGTGTTTGTTGACTACCCAACGAAAGAAGAGGAATTGGAAATCATGCGCAGGATTTCAAACATGCAATTCTCACTTCAAGTAAATCCTTTGCTTACCAAGGAAGATATTTTTGCTATTCGCGATGGGGTAAACAAGGTGAAGATATCGGAGTCTCTGGAAAGATATATCATTGAATTGGTAACGGCTACTCGTAAACCTAAAGAATACAAGCTTGATCACGAAGCGCAGTACATTCAATTCGGTGCTTCACCCCGTGCAAGTATCAATATGAATCTTGCTGCAAAAGCCGTAGCCTATATGGATGGTCGCGATTACGTATTACCTGAAGACATCAAGGAAGTAGCGATGGACGTCATGAATCATCGCATTCTTTTGAACTATGAAGCAGAGGCTGACAGTGTGAAGACTTCGGACATTATTAAGGTTCTCTTAGCAAAGGTGCCGATCAATAAATAATCATTTGATTATTTTCCGTGGTAAACTTTTACCATGAATACATAATCCTTCCACTTCTTTATTTGGTTTACACGAGGTAGCCCCGCTAATTGATTTCTTGCAGGTACCTTTAGTGGAGTAGTAAGAGAATCCTGTGGCATATCCTGAATTACTTTAAGAAGCACCTCAGATTTTATCGCGAAGGCTGCACCTCGCGTTTCCGTTTGAGCTCCGTTTATAATGCCAATCACTGATCCGTTTTGATCAATCATTGGTCCTCCGCTATTTCCAGGGTTAGCTGGAATGGAGACCTGATAGGAGTATTTGTTCTGCTCGAAACCACTAGTCGCGCTAATACTTCCATCACCATACACCACATCTTCGCGGGGATATCCCAGCGTGTAAACAGGTTCGCCTATGCTGCCTTCGTTTATCCGGATGGGGTAAGGTAATGAAGACAGTTTAACAAAACGCTCATCAGTGATTAACAGCAGTGCTATGTCTGCAGTGTCATCACCATAAACGAAAGTTGTTTTTAGTCGACCGAACTTTTCATTTTCCACAACAATAGAATCTGCTGTCTTTACAACGTGATAAGAGGTAGCAATGTATCCATTGTTGGAAACCATAAAGCCTGAACCACTATACTTGCTTGGTGCAACACCTGGTTTTTTGTTTGATTTAATTGTGTTCACAGATCGGCTGAGCCTGTCAACAACTCTGCGAAGTTCCTGGTAATTGGCCTGGTGTTGATCATCGTAAGACCGTATCATAAAAAACGTCACGAGTGCACTTACCAAGGCTACGGATGCTGCCAGACCGATTGTTGTCCACAGCCCAAGACCTTTTTCGGCTGGTTGGGTTTTGGGTTGTAACTCCTGATGGAATGAATCAAGAGTTAGCTTAAGATTCTTTCTATCGGAATATTGATTCAATGAACTCAAAAATTGCAAATGTTCATCTGTTTCTTTTTTAAAAGCAGGATCCGATTTCATCTTCTCTTCGAATGCCAATTTTTCATCCGCACTCAAAGAATTCTTAAAATACTTGTCTACCAATTCTAACTCTGCTCCTTTCATAACTCAGTCACCGTTTTCACTTTGAAAAATCTTCTTTAGCCTTTGCAGGCACTTATACTTCTGGTTCTTTGCATTATCTGCATTTGTGTAACCAAACTTCTGGGTGATTTCGTCCATTGTCAGATTACGCAAATAAAAATCTTCTAAAATCGTTTTGCACGGCTCTCCTAACTTCCCGAGCGACTGATCCATTGCGTTGAAACTTTTTTCTTTTGTCTCAATATCGCTTACTACTTCTTCGATTCCTGCCACTGGTTCCAGCTCATCGATGCGTACAAACTTATTTCGTGCGGCTAACCGTTGTAGCCACAACTTCCTGCAAACGGCATACAGATAGGTTTTGATTTTACAGGTAAGCACGAAGTCGGCTTTTTGCAATCTTTCATAAAAATGAATGATAGCCTCCTGGTAAATATCTTTCGCCTCTGCTTCGGTACCACTATTGGCAACGACCATATGCAAAACCATCGGGTAATGAGCGTGATACAGTTGCCGAAGTGCGGAGTCATTCTTTTTACGCAATTCAGCGATGAGAGACTCCTCTAAATAGTGTATTGCCATGCCGATGCGCCCTTAATCAATTGGAAACGGTTTCGTAACCCAATGTAAAAATATTTTTTTGTTGGGTTACCCAAGCAGCTTTTTTTGATAAAGGCCAAATTTTAACCAAAAAACTAGTTATGAAAAGCAAAATCGCGATGTTCTTGTTTGCTGCTACGCTTGTAGCAACCGTTTCTTGTGGTAAGAAAGCTGAAACTACTACTGAAGAAGCTCCTAAGGCTGATTCTACTGCTGTAGTAAAGGCTGATTCTACTACTGCTGCCGCTGATACTACAGCTGCAAAGTAAGACCTTCGACCGCCTGCTAACGTGGCAGGCGGTTTCTTTTTATCCCCTCATTTCCTATTCTTTTCCTTGGGCATTTTCTTCTAGCCCGTTTCTCGTTACTCTACGCTAGTTCCATTTTCCTAATCAAACTTACTCAACCAATGAAAAAACTATTTTCAATTGGCCTGCTGGCTATTGGGTTGATAGCGTGTGGCCAAAAACAAACACAAGAATCAGTTGCTGATAGCACCGCGAAGGCGGAAGAAACATCAGCACAAGTTTCGGAGATCAAGGATCTTTACTCTGATGGGCATTGCAAAATCATTAAGAATGCCGATTGTCGCTTTGAAGTGAAGAAAATGAAGGAGGCGATGGATGCAATTGAACTGTCGGTGAAAAAGTACAGCGCCTTCATTGCCAACTCCAATCTCGAATTACAAAATCCAATGCTCGAGCAAAAGTTGATGATTCGCGTGCCGAACGACTACTTTGAGCCTTTACTCAAAGAGATCACTGCTCAAGCAAAATACATCAACTATGAGCGGGTAACTTCGGAAGACGTAGCGAAAGAATTTGTCGACCTCGAATCTCGACTTCGTACCAAACGCGAAGTGGAGCAGCGTTATACGGAAATACTCCGCCACAAAGCCGGCACCATCGAAGAACTTTTGAAGGCGGAGCAACAGATCGGAGAACTTCACGAAGACATTGAAGCAACCATCAGCCGCATCAACTTTCTGCGTGACCAGGTGCGCTACAGCACCATTAAACTTGACTTGTACCAGGTGGTAGAACAAACCATTGCCGAAGTAAAAACCGGGCCAACCATCTGGAAGAAATTTGCAATGGCATTTTCATCAGGGCTCACAGGCGCGGTTGATTTGTTGGTGGCACTTATGTATCTGTAGCCACTGTTGTTGATTGGTAGTATAGGTTGGGTTATTTACAAAAGAAGAAAAGTTGTCAAAGTAGTAAGCAACACTTAAGCTCTTTCAGCTATCAAGATCATGCCGGTGACAGGATACTCCAATTTTTTTACCGGCATGGTTTCTTCAAAAAGTTCCACCTTCCCTTCCAGCCTGTTTTTTACAATCCAGTTATTTGTATAGGAAAATGATTTTGGTGAAATGGTGAAGCCGATCTTTTTCAGATTTTCCTTCCACGTTTCGAAATCCCAAAAGCAAAATGTTTCGTGCATTTCGCTTTCCCAATTATCAACATAATCTTTTCTGCTCATGAATTCACTAGCATCTTTTAAGTTTAGCTTGAAATAAATTGATCCTTGAATTTCAACTTGTTGATACTTTAACTGGTATCCTTCTTTATTTCGAAAGTCTTTTGTAAAGCGCAGGAAACGACCAAGTGTTGATAGCCCTCTCAGATATTCAGCAAGATCTTCGCGGTTAGAGAATTTCCTGTCATAATCATCATTGCGACCATCGCTGTTGTTCAACTTCATAAGTATAATTTTCTCTGAATCTGTTGGGCCCACAACATCACGATTAATCCAAACGCCTCCTGGTCCCAACTCATCAAATCGGTTCTTAATAAATGACAATAACTCGTCTCGACCACCGTAGGATTCAATTTCATGTGTAAGGGAGGAGGTGTGGATCGTATTCATTGACTGGCGATCGAACACAAGTCCGGTCACAGCATTTCGTTGAGAGAAAAACACAAACGGATTTTTGAATTCACCATTATGTTTTCTTTGCTGACAGATATCAAAGAGCTGACGTGCTACCTCAATACCATAAAAATCTGATTCCCGAAAGCGATCATCCTGGCATGCGAGCTTTATCCACGACCCAACTGCACAACCAATGTCACCAATTCTTCCTGGTTTAATGAAGCCAGAAGTTTCTTCAAATTTTAATTGAGCAATTTCGTCCATCTGTCGCACATACGTGTTGTAATCGCGCGTGGTAGTGAGGTCACCATCCTGGCTGATCATCTTATCACGGAATAAAGTCTGAACTTTTGCTCCAAGATTATAACGCTTCCAAATCAGCATTGATGACGGATGAATTTGTTTTCTGATCCATTCATCATTATACCAAGAAGAAGTAGCTGCTATTTTTTCCACCACATCCCATGGTAGCGGATGAGTATGAATCCACTTTTTACGATCCAAAAGTTCCGCTGGCAGAATTCGATAACCTTGCTGTTCATACATTCCCAGTACAGGAGTTGAGCATAAAACGAGCGTATTTGCTGGAGTCAGGTCTAACATGCCTTCACTTTCGTGATGAATACGTTTTACTGTGTAGTTAGAAAAATTCTGCGTGTTGCCGATGTCATCGATCCCATAGATGAAACAGGGGACAGTTAATTCTTTTGAGAATTCTTCCAACGCTATCGCACGCAAATAAAATGGCAATGGATTTCTTCTTGTGTTTGAATGATTGGAGGAGGTAACCGGGAAAATGACGGCTTCAATGGGGCCACAATCTTCCAAGCTCTTTCCGTTCAAATCAGAAAATGCAGATGGATTTTGAGTAAGTGAATTCAAATAGTCGAACTGAAATTGTGTTAATAAGTGATGACGTCCGGGAAAAAGTATGAACATTGATATTAGCTTTTGGCCAATATCTTATTTTTGATGCAGTTCTTAAAATTTTCACTCAATGCAATGATGTCCTGCTTTCGGGCGATCTGCGAGATGCATTCCTCTGGGATATTTCCTAAGCCATAGTAAAGCCCCGTGAGGGCGCCTGTGACGCAGCCAGTCGTATCAGTGTCTTCGCCAAGGTTTACTGCCTTGAGAACAGCTTCCCGATAGGAATTTGTGGTGAGAAAACACCAGAGACTTGCTTCCAGCGTATGCAGAACATAACCCGAAGATAAAATTTCACTCTGCGTGAGACTTAAGATGTTTCCTTTTAGAATCCGATCGAATAGTTTGATCTCCGGTACATAAAAGGAGTTTTGACTTATTAATTGTTGGACTTCAATGATCGTCTCGTAATATGCTGACATTTTCTCTCGTCCAAATAGAATTTTGGAAACAACTTTTGAATATATGTAGCATGCAAACACTGACCTAAAATGTCGATGAGTGATTCCCGAAACCTCTCTTATTTTTTCCAGTAACCTTTCATCAGTCTCTGTCGAGAAATAAATCGAAGCTGGAGCAATCCTCATCAAAGAACCATTTCCATTTGAATCTTCGTCAAACTCACCTGAGTACAAAGGATGCTCTCCGTTATAAATTCGCTGCAGTGCTGCTCTTGTAGTTCCGCCAATGTCGAATACGCGGTGATGTGCTCCCCAATAACCTTCTTTCATCCATCTAACAAACCTATTGCTAACGTCTTCAATGTTATATCCATTCAGCAGGGACTCAGCAAGACAAAAAGTAAGGGAGCTATCGTCAGACCATGTTCCCGGGGGTTGATTCCAGCTACCGAAACCAGTCATGGTTGTTATTGGTTGAGATTGAAAATAAGAGCGATGACGAAATTCAACGGGTACGCCAAGAGCATCACCGATGGCCAATCCGAGAAAGCAGGCCTGAATGTTTTCGATTTTTGAATTCACCTCAACAATTTTTTTATTAGTTTGATTGCACAATATGAGCTTTCTGTTTTGCAACTCCAATCTGCACGGTGCAACCTGAATTGAAGTTTAGGAAATCAGATTCAATACCGTCACTAAAAATCACGCCATTGAATGGCATATTGGATTCAATGATCAGTGGATTTTGTTTAGTTATGTATCCAGCTGAGATCGAAACATCAGAATGTTTGCTTTTGAATGGCTCGCGCACTGCAAAAAACAAGCGCTCATCATCCCAATTCAAATTTAAACTCAACGTTCCAGATTGTTTTCCAAAAGCCGAATGAATTCCATTTGCCATGTTCAAAACCGAGCTCATCCACCCTGTAGAACCCGCACCAGTCGAAATAATTAAACCACTCGAACTTTGCAATTCACTTTTCGCACCATACCGAATCTTGTATCGAGCAGAGGTATGTGAAGCAGGTCCGATAAACAAATCGTTAAAGGCAATCAGTTTTTGGCCGTCATTGGTTTTAGCTTCCGCCATCGTTACTTTCTTTATTCCGAAATCTTCCGCGAATACATGTTCCAATGCATCACCGACTGTCGAAGCATCAAATGGCAGCAAGATGCCATCATTTCTGGTCGGGTCAGGATTTACTCCAACGATAGGTTGTTCATCCACATACTTGGCCGCGTTTGCTACCAATCCATCCTGACCAAGTACTACAATGACATCTTTTTTATCGAACAAAAAATTGGAAAGGAATTTTCGCTCCAGCACTTTATGTTTTGAAAAATGATGAACAGTATTCACGACTTTGCTCATCGATTCATGAAATACTTCGTGCTCCTTTTCGTATTCGTTAAAGTCGCCTTCCAGGTGTTCGATATAAAACCGAGCCTGGGCTTTTGTGTTGAATCGCTCAACCAATTGCTCAAGCCGGGTTTTATTTTTCACCACGATGGTGTTTTCAAAAATCATTTTTTAGGTTTTTGATTGTTGATCACTGTCTCCAAAAGATCGGGTGTTATATTAAGCGTTCCGATTTTTCCTGAGTTCTCGGCCAGCTCGCGGAAAGCGAAGGCGATGTTGTCCATAGCGGAAATATTTCCTGGTTGGATTGCCATCAATGTTTTCCAGTCGAGATCCTTGTAGGGTTGCAGCGTTTTCTCGATCGTGTATCCTTTCGAGTCAGCGATCTTTTTCTCGTTCTCCATTTGCAATTGAACAAGTTTTGTCTTCTGTTCTTCCACCGACAAGTCAGCTTCCATCTTCATCTCGCGAAGCTTGCGCGCCTTATCGGCATCCACCACTTTGATTTCCCATTGCTTTTCATTGATCTGCTTTTGCTTTTCTTGCACGGCAATCTCCGTGTTGAGCTCGCTCTCTTTAATTTTCCGCTCTTGCTCTACAGCAAAATTCCTTCTACCATAAATAGCTTCGTCTGCGTCTTTCTGCAAAGCTTCTCTTGTCTCTGTTTCCAGAGCCTTCGTCATTTCGG
Organism: uncultured Ohtaekwangia sp.; assembly: GCA_964571345.1. GTDB lineage: Bacteria > Bacteroidota > Bacteroidia > Cytophagales > Cyclobacteriaceae > ELB16-189. The sequence continues at coordinate 303 of CAZNCO010000141.1, read as the reverse complement.
GTGAAGCTTTCACTGCTAACACGTCCGTGCTGATGATATTTACGCCCAGAATCTTCACGGAGTTAGAATTGCGAAGACCTTCATTGATTCGTTCGCTGATTACTTTGGCAGAACGAATGGCTTCTTTCAAACTAAGCCCTTGAATAAAAGACGATGTAGCTGTTTGTGCCTCGTTATTCAACCGTTGATTAATTTTTTCAAAATTTTCAGAGTCCTTGTCCTCTTCATCTAAGGTAAAGTCAAACAACTCCGCCATTGCTTTTGGATTCTCTATTGAGTAAGTGATTTGGCCTTGAATAGTAA
>CAZNCO010000140.1:0-9230 GCA_964571345.1 uncultured Ohtaekwangia sp. | reverse complement strand
TCTAAGCAGCGGCCGAAAGAAGATCGATTTTGATCTTGCGATTCGCATCGGGCAGGCACTGGAAACGGGGCCTTTGTTCTGGATTAACCTACAGTTGGAACATGACATTCATTGCTATGAGAATGAAGGAGGGAAGAGGTCTTTTCACCTTAGCTAGAGGGACTTCTTGGTTCAAAAAACCTGAAATTAGCCCAATTTCAATGGTGTTTAATTTATTTCACAAAAAGTTAAATTTATACTTGCTTTATTTAATTTTATTACTTTAATTTGGTAATTAAATTGACAATATTGAACCATATACACCGGGACATTCAAATGAATCAGACAACCCTAAATGCAGAGGCTTTGTTACCGCGCAGGCTCGATTTCGAGCTACCGGGTCAATATGCTTCCTTGAAAGCGGATGTTGTCGCGAATTCACTTTACTCAGGAGTTGGTGCCTACTACTTGGATGCCAAGGTGGTTGGACACCTTGGTAGCTCATATTACGGCAACGCTCTGGCGAACTCATTATATGGTAATGCCTCACAATTTTATTCTAATTTGTACGGTAGTGATATTCTTGGTCTTGGCTCTATCAAACAGAGTTTTGAAAAGTACTACGGAGCTACCATCTGGAATATCCTCGATAAATATTGGGACAAATTTCTCGTTGTTGAGAATTCTGCGTTTGACCTGCAGACGACCATAAAAATTATTCGAAATGAGAAAGCTCATCGAACCTCTAACCAACGGGTCCAGGCGATTAAGGCTGCACTTGGCCTAAACAATAAAATCGTTAAAGGGTTGTACTATGCAATCCTTCGAGAACTGAAGTCCTTGTTAAGCTCTGCCGATTACCTCAAAATCAAGAGGGATCTTGCGGGGCACATTGCATCAATGCAGGACACATTTTCTGAGTTAACCGGGAAGCTCAAATCGGTAGCCAGACTTGTAAGCAGTGTTGGTTACACCATTGATAAACGAAGCGAATCGCGTAAGAAATTAAAAGTCGCTCTCAGACAGAGTGACGATGAAGATTCATTTCTAAGATAAAAGGTGATCGAGGCGACCTTCAACTGCCTTGAAATTAAAATAACCGTAAAATGAAAAAACCAGTAAACAAAAATGGTAAAGACAGTCAATGGTTCAGCAGCGGTTCTTCGCAAAATATCTGACGAAGTAACGCTTTCAAAGGAGGATAAAAAGTGCCTCGATGATCTGATTAAAGTTTTCAAAAAAGCCAGGAAGGGCAAAAAACTAGATGAATCAGAAAAAGAATTTATAAAACAATTACAAACGATGAAGAAGTCGGGGGTAGCCAGTGCTGTCGACTTCATCAGAACGGGAAACGTTCTACTTCATCTGTATCATTTATTCAAGGACATAGACATACCAATATAATGAGTTTAAGCAGAGCCTTATCGCTGTTACTTAAGAAAAGAGGAATTAGTCAAAAAGAATTAGCTGAGAGGAGTGGGATTTCCCCAACTTCAATATCGCTCATTATGAAGGATCACACGCAGCCGCGTCAAGATACAATAAATGCGCTTGCTGACGCTTTAGACGTGAGACCAGAATTTCTCTCTTTTTTAAGTATCAAACGAGAGGATGTACCGGCAGATCGTAGGGAGTACTATGATTTCTTTTGGCCGCAGATGGAGGAAACATTCCTGAAAATTTTTGTTAAGGAAACATCCACGAACTCTCCTGAAACTGATCCCAAAGAAAGTCCATTGAAAGCTCACACCTAGCAAGAAATGGAATTCGTGGCAGAGTCTCTGGCCAATATCGCTTTTGAACATGGGGGTCGTACAAAAACATACTGAAATTCAAAATAGATATGAATTGGATAGCTGTCTTCAATCGCCTTTTTGAAATCATCAACACCCCAGGCCCGACTTATTACAGCGGCCCAAGGTTTCTAGATGTTGTTCGCGAAACAAACCACAATGTTCCTCAATATGCAGCCTATATTCAAGGACGCGGGGCTCAAAGCACAAGTAGAAAAGATTATTATTATGATTTATTAATTGCACAGCCAGAGGCTGATAGAGTAGCGGTGGTAAATAGAATTCTTGATTCCATAGGGCATCATCAACCTGAAAGAACAGCAAGTCTGCGTGCAATAGTTGGTCAAGGACAGCCACAAGCTCAAGGACCTCAAGCACAGATTCCGGCAGAAGTATGGAACGCAGATAGATTAAGAGATTGTCTTGAAGGGATGGATGAAGCTATTACTGTTGGCAACTACGAATACACTTTGACTCTTGCTTATACTTGCCTCGAGGGTTTTTACAAATCCTACATCCAAGCTCAAATACCTGCACACGCTGCACTGAATGAGCTTGTTCCAATGGCGGTTCAAATTCGAAATCATATTAAGGCCCAGCTTGATGGGAACGGAATTGTATATCCAGAACCAGTGCTTGTATTACTTTCAACTGTTACGAATGCTGTATGTAATGCGCGCAATAATTTTAGTGATTCACACAGTGGCAACCCAGCAGAAAAATGGTTAGCTGTCTACGTTCGGGACAATGTAAACGCAATTGTTCGAATGCTGTTGCATTTCTTGTAGCCAATGGAAAATACTGAAAGTAAGAACCAGCACTATGTTCCAAAATTCTACTTGCGACATTTCTCAGTTAATGCTAATGAGAAGGAAATCCGGCTATTCAATTTGAGGTCTGAAAAATTTGTTCCCACCGCAAGTTTAAAACATCAAGCGTCAAGCAATTTCTACTATGGCAAAGATGGTCGCATTGAAAGTCAGTTGAGCAAACTTGAGGGGCTTCAAGCACAGGCTGTTCGGGAACTTATTACTACTCTAGATCGACCAAAATACTTTTCTCCTCGACATGCTGAGCTCTTGAATTTTGCTATATCGACAGACCTGCGAAATCCTGTTCGTAAGCAAATCTATGAGCAAATGACTGATGGAATGCTAAAAAAACTTTTGTCAATTGACCCCCGCATTAAAGATGAACCAGGATTTGCAAAGGCTATAGAAATGGTTGAAATCGTACCCAATGACTCAGCTATTCATTCTTTGACACATATTCAAAGTGTCGTTGAGATTACACTCGACTTGCACATCAAATTACTTTTAAATAAGACGAATGTTCCGTTTATAACATCTGACAATCCAGTAATCCGCTATAATCAATTTCTTGAAACGAAAACAACCTCAAATTCTACTACTGGATATGGATTACAAGGTTTACAGATGTTCGTTCCCGTGAATGAAAACATCATACTGCATTTCTATGACGAGCAAATATACTATGTAGGTGATCGAAGAAAACGTAATGTCTTAGTTGACAAAGCTAGCGATGTTGATCAGCTGAATTTGCTGCAGGCTGTCAACTGTTTTTCTAACATCTATGGCGGTGATAGATTCACAAAAGAGTATGCAAACAAGCTATGTCAACAAGCAAAGGTTCACCCAAAATTTCATAATGTTCATCAAGAAAGTGCTGAGTCGACAACCGGGAACGGTGGTGAAATCATCACGCAGACCATTGACTCTGTTAAAACAAAATTGAATCTGTCGTTCATATTCCTATCTACTTTTGCATGTAGGTTCCCTGTGATAGGGAACAAGATTGCGATGCGAAAAAAAGCCGAGGAAGTTCGTAGGTTCCATGAATTCGAAAGAGCGGAGGAAAGAGCTAAGAAAAGAACAGCTCATGAAATTGAGAGAAAAGTAGATTTGAATTAACCAATTGTGGAAAGCGAAGAAATAATTGATGTGAACGTCACTTTCATGCCTGATAGGGAGGACTATGCCTGGTTTTGGAAGATGTACGACACCGAACAAAAATTTCACGCGGGCGAAAGTCAAAACAAGAAAGTTGTTTGGGGTAAAACGGAAAAAAGCAGACGGGTGTGTAGATTCTGTAAATGTGACTCTACGCTTACCACATTTAATAAAAAAGCCCATGCGATTCCGGCACTGATCGGAAATAAAACCTTGTTCACTGATTACGAATGCGACAACTGTAATGCGATCTTTGGTCGCTACGAAAACGAACTAGGAAATTTTGCTGGCATTTGGCACACATTGTCGCTTGTAAGTGGCAGGGGTGGAGTGCCCAAGTTTAAACATGACAAGAATAGTTTCTTTGTGACTGGTGAAGACAATCGAGTAAACCTCTTTATTAATAAACCGCAGAGTCAGAAAAAGGGCCAAGTGCATATTGACAATGGGAAACTAAAAATTGACACCTTCAAACTTCCGTTTGTTCCAATGGACGTTTTAAAATCTTTTATAAAAATCGCATTGACCTTCATGGATGAAAAAAGCCTTATTGATTATGATAAGACGAGAAGATGGTTGATCGGGGAAATTGACAATAAGGATATCCAGATGCATCCTTATTTTTTGGTTCCAACAGCAAAAAGCAAAAAGAGATTTAATTCTCCAGTTGTGATGTTAATGAAGAAGAAACAAGTCGAGGACCAAGCACCATTTGCAATCCCTGAACACTCGTTATTAATATTTTACGGCATTTTCATTTACCAGATTTATATACCATTCCACAAAAGTGAAGACGTGGAATTTAGAAAGGGGAAATTGTTTCTGCCAATTGAAGAACACCTTTGCTGTGAAGTCCCGTCAGACAATCCGTTAGGCAAGGCAAACATCACGTATATGAACATGGGCGCTAAGGTGAAAGTCAAAGGTGCTGAAGAGAAAGTCGAGCTACCATTTATTAAGATGTAGCGATTTGAGCTTTGAAGCAACCACCAGATAGGGCAATTTTGTTTAAGTCAAACTAATTTCCAGGCAGAACCCTAAATTAGCGATGATTTAGCAATATGCAGTTAAAGCATTTTCCGGAATCAATCCTTTTTGGCCCTCTCTAGTCAAATCATTTTCCGGAATAATTATCGACAAGGAAGTCAGGTCAAGTCAATTTCCGGAATAGGAGACTGGATGCGCATAAGGCGTCTCTGCCGTGTTCCGTTTAAGCAACAGACATTTCGATTCTTTGGAACACCTTTATCTACTTTACCGGTACCGGCCAAAATATTTTCTTGGAACAGGAGAGGACGTGTACAATTTCCTCATGTGTTCCAATTTTGAAACATCAGATCATAAAAAAGTCGTTTTAAGAAATTACCTATGTTTAGGTAATTTTTTTACACAAACTTGTATTACACACATTTAGGTAATTTAAATAATAGCTTAGGTACTCAAATCGTTAAGACTTAACCTTTATGTTATGATCGCTTTTGGCGCCCGAAGTTCGAATTCCATCAAGAAAAAATTGCCCCAGGTGATAACCATCATGATCACACAATTCGAAGCCGCCCTTTTCAAGATCGACTGACAAGTACCGAGTTTGCCTTCCATAACCAGCGCTGAATATTACTCGCTTCTTTTCTTCTGAAGTGTTCATGGCACTTACTCGCTGATTATATACATAGTGATTACGTTTTGCGACTTCTTTACTGTACTTTAAAATCACCGCTCTTATTTCTTCTATAGTCTTGCATTTGTTCTTTTCCTCATGAAAATTATCCCAATCACCATCCTTCACACACTCATTGGAAAATTCAAGATTTGGGAATGGTTCAACAGATGGATCCCAGTCAGCTAACAACCGACCTGATTGCACCATGTGACGAATCCAGTTTGCATGTTCCTTGATATGAACTTCATCCGACGCATGATTGATAACCGTGGGGCGTTCTTCGTCGTCATCGACATGTATTAGTTCAAGGTACGCTCGATTCCATTTTTGATCTGTCGAAAGACTGAGGGCCAGAGTTCGGTCCAGGCATGCTATCTTTACACCCGGGCAACTTATTATTTCCTCATTAGTAAACTTGATGCATATTATCGGAAACGCATCAATTCGTTGCCTTTCATCTTCATCAAAGTTTAACGAGGATGTTTTGTCGATCAATCGACCAAGAAACTGAATACTAAGTTTTTCCTGACCTAAAGCATTTGGGCTGTTCTTTATCCAGTCAGCGACTTTTAAGTTGTCAAATATTTCAAGCCCCAACAATTCTCTCTTGTCCCAGATTTTTGCACTTCGAAACCCGGCTTGAAAAAGCATCTTACCAACACCTGCTAAAACCATCATACCCGTGACTGCCTCGGCACGTGTATTGTACTTAGAGAAGGACCGCTCGTTTATCGTGAAATGCATTGACTCATCAGATTGATTTGAATGTTCCGATTAGTCCATCAGCTGAATTATGGAGTTATCCCATTCGTCAAAGAAACCTTTTGGCCATTTTTCAAGACCCCCATCTGGATCTATTTTGAGCCGTCTAGAGTCAGCGAGATGTGCTTCATTCAGAGAAAAGTAGTTGATAAACACCTGATCAGGCTTGATTTTTCCTTTCTTCACCGCTATGCGCAGGCCGTTGATAATGTGATCGCTATGAGTCTCTACAAACAGTTGGACTCCATTAAATGCTGCGATTGAAAACAGGTGCGCTAACCTACTCTGCGCCCTGGGATGCAGATGGCTCTCCGGATTTTCTACTATAATCAGATCACCTTTTTTAGCCGCCAAAATAGCCACAACGATTGGCAAAGTGTGCGTAATTCCAAAGCCAACGTTTTGTGGTTTTTGATCCTGAGTAGGCGTTCCGTCCTGATTCTTATATCTGTAAAACAATTCGATTTCATTTGTTTTCAGGTTCTCACGCGTCATCACTTCAATATTCTCACTGATTTCCGAGAGCCACTGATTAACTTGATATGCAATAGAGAAAGATGCGGGCTCGTCTTGATAGCTCAACTCTTTGATGGGTAAATCCATTGCCCCGAATTTTTCCAAAAAGTGCGCAGTGAATTCTCCCTTCTTACCCAAACTCTGGCTGTTTGTAAAGCGGGGATAGCTTTCCTTGGGTTGAATTCTATCTGCAGAAAGATATTGAAAACTGTCACGCAGAATGTTCAATTGATTGGGGCCGACCAGGTCAGTGGCCATACCACTGATGATGATTTGGCTCGGGTAAAGTACATTAAGATCCTTGTTGTCGGGTGAATATTCTTGTGACACAAAATTAATCGAGCCTTCAGTCTCGAAACTAGCTTCCAATTTTATTTTCTCCAGGCCTTTGGAGGCGCTCGAGCACAAAATATCTTTGAAGGTGCCTACATCGATCAGGGCGTCCCTTCCAGACAAAGAAAGAGAGGGTTGGTTTTTTGCCAATGATCCGTTCTCGTGCGATTGTCGAAGAAGTAACAGCGTTTGTAGAAAGCTACTCTTTCCAGAAGCATTGACTCCGGTCAACACATTCAGCTCACCACATTTTAAATCGCACTCCTTTATCGCTTTATAGTTTTCTATTCTTAACCTGGTTATCATGAATTAATTCTTTGAATAAGCTTTCTATTTCAGAGAAACGTGTTTTTAAATTTTCGGCAGTGTAAGCTGACTCATATTCCCAAAACACATCCTGTTTCTTGCCAAAGTGATCCTTTATTGCAATTGCCAATTTATCTCCCTCCAGTAATTTATGACGCTCATCTTTATGGATGATCGAGATTCCATATGTGATCAGCTCAAAGAGAATGTTATTGTGACCATACACTCTGTTGTTTGATTGGTCGAACAATGAGCGTGAGAAGGCTTTAGGTCCGAGTTTTTCCTTCACAATGGTCAAAATTTCTTCCAATGACTGAACATAAAGCTGAAGCCGCACTTCAGGAATATCGTACAAATCAGTCATGGCATGGTCCAGGAAGTCAGTCAAGGGAGGCTTGTATTCGGCTACTTTGGCTATTTGGAATGCTAAAAATCGCAAGGCTGTCTCACGGTCTTCCATACGATCTCGCTGCCTGTCTGTCACTAATAGATTTTCACGGAACCACGTTTTTTCAGCTACCGATTTGAGCAAAGCTGCGGGCTTTCCGGGGTTGAGCGCATGGCGAATTTCCTGCGGATCGAGCTTGAGTGCACTCGTGTTTATGTTTTTAAATATTTTGTAAGTCACTGCCTTAGGCGTTCCTTTTTGAATAATGTACGCAAACACCTCAAACTCTTCGATGTTGCGTTGGTGACTTCGGTCAAGTTCGCTGAATGCCTTATTGTCAATCTCGGGCAGGTAGTCTAGTTCGGTGAGTACAAATTTTCCCTTGATGAATTCATGGACGGCACTAAGCCTCTGGAGTCCATCAATAACCAACCATTGGTTGTCATCAGTTCCGTCAAAGTAGAATGCGGGTATAGGCAACCGTATAATCATTGACTCGATCAGCCTGCTTTTCGTGCCGATGTCCCAAAGGCCAGGGCGTCGTTGAAATTCTGAATCCAAAAGAAGCTCGCTATTCTCTATCCGTTTCAAAAGTTTGTCGACCGGAATAGGTTTCTGATAAATATTAAATGGAACGTCTGAAAACTTGATTGGTCGTCTAATACCGAGGTGCTCGGCCACATTGCTTTCCTCAAGTTCAAATATATGATCAGTGTTGATCTCGATATCCAAAATTTTCTGTGGAGTCAGCTCGCCATGGGACTCGGCTTTTACGAGCTCTGAATAAAAGTACTTTCGATTTTTCTCCGAACTAAAATAGTCGTTCAGAATTCCCACATTGGAGGAGATCACAAACAAACCATTTCCGGCCACGGTATTTCCGCTCAGATCATCGTATCGATGAATTTTATAAGAGTCACTATTTTTATAGATGATGTAATCCCCGTAGGAGAGTAGCGCGCGTTGTGAAGCGTTTATTTTGCGGAATTCTTTTTGGTAAATGTAGAAACCTTTGTTTTCCTCAAAGTCCTTCGCCTGCAGGTATTGGAAATAAATTCCGTTGGCTTTCTTTTCCGCACGAATGAGCCTGGGGTCAATTTTCAACCCTTCCTTTATCTCAGCTATGTCCTTTAACTTCATGTTTCAGGAAGATTGTTAAATAATGTTGCTTGCACCCAAAAACTTTAAGGTTGAAATTAACCCTTTGGTTCAAAAATCGTCAATTTTTCAAAGAATGGAAAAATTCGAGCTTCAGCCTTGAGATTCTTTGAAGTAACCTCTACTAAGGTTGAATAATTGTGTAACCCAAAGAAAAGTTCAGAGGAAGGCTAAGGCTACGAGAAAGTTCAGGCGGGTAGCAAAAAAAGACAGGCAAGGAGAAAACTTGTTCTTCACGGCCCAATACGGTCGGACCTCTAGACTGTGAATTCAAAATTATGGAAAATTATCATAGCCCGAAGAAGAAAATTCCTACGAAATTGTCTAGAGAACAAAAAGTGATGAGTTCGTCAAAGGGAGAGCAT
>CAZNCO010000139.1:0-9243 GCA_964571345.1 uncultured Ohtaekwangia sp. | reverse complement strand
TGTGGTAAGTTCTTTTGTAGCGGAAGACACTGCTGCGGCTACAGGCGGAGCAACGGTGTCGCGTCTTCGTGGTCGCATTTTGCGTTCTTGAGTTTCAGCTTTTTCAGCTTTCGGCTCGGGCTGGGTAGCCTGTTGGTCGAGAATTTTGTAGATCAAGTCTTCTTTTGCGAGCTTCTTGGCGTTTTTTACGGCCATGCCCTCGGCAATTTCTTTCAACTCAGACAAGAGTTTTAAATTGAGGTCATCAATAGTGTACATGAAGGGAGATATTTGTTAAAAATGATTTATACAATAAGAACTTAGAGCATCAAAAACCGTAACAAGCGGAAATCTTCGTCAAACAAATCTCAAAAAACTTGGGCTTATCTATTGAACGCAGCCAGATCGGCTTTGATTGATGATGCAATAATAGGTCAAAATTGAATACAATCAAACTATGGTGAAAAAATTATTGGCTAATTTTGGCCTCCTTTAAAATTATTCTATGCTTCAGTTACAAGTAGTACGCGATCAGAAAGACTCTGTGATTGCCGGGTTATTAAAACGCAATTTGAAAGATGCCGAGACCCTAGTGTCACAAGCTATTAAGTTAGACAAAGAAAGACGAGACACCCAACAAGAGATGGACCTTGCCAAAGCGCAGGTCAATTCAGATTCAAAAGTGATTGGTGATTTGATGAAGCAAGGAAAGCAAGAAGAGGCAACCGCTCTTAGAAGTAAAGTAGCTGAAGCCAAAGGAAAAATAAAATCTCTCGAAGACAGTTTTACTTCTCTTGAATCAGAGCTTACACAACTCTTATACAAGATTCCTAATGTGCCGGCTGAAAAAGTTCCTGCTGGTAAAGGGGCAGAGGATAATTTGAATGTTCATCAACACGGTGGGGTGCCTGATCTGTTTGAAGGGGCATTGCCTCATTGGGAGCTCATTAAAAAGTATGACATAATTGATTTTGATCTGGGGGTGAAAATTTCAGGTGCAGGGTTCCCTGTGTACAAGGGAAAAGGCGCAAAGCTGCAACGCGCTCTAATCAATTTCTTTCTAGATGAAGCCGAAAAAGCTGGCTACGCAGAAGTGCAACCTCCCATTGTAGTGAATGAAGCAAGCGGCTACGGCACAGGTCAGCTTCCCGATAAGGAAGGCCAAATGTATTTTGCTAGTGCAGACGGCTTGTATCTGATTCCTACTGCAGAAGTTCCTATTACGAATCTGTATCGCGATGTGATTTTAACTGAAGAAAACCTTCCGGTAAAAAATGTTGGGTACACTCCTTGCTTCAGGCGCGAGGCAGGAAGTTGGGGCGCGCATGTGCGTGGCCTTAATCGTCTGCACCAATTTGATAAAGTTGAGATTGTTCAGATCACAAAACCTGAAGATTCGTATCGCACGCTGGATGAAATGTGCAACCATGTGCAAAGCTTATTGGAAAAATTGGAGCTACCTTATCGCAAATTATTACTTTGTGGGGGCGACATGGGTTTTAACAGCGCCATGACTTACGACTTCGAAGTTTTTTCGGCAGCACAACAGCGCTGGTTGGAGGTTAGCTCTGTGAGTAACTTCGAAACTTTTCAGGCCAACCGATTGAAGCTTCGTTACAAGAGCAAGGAAGGCAAAACTCAGCTGCTGCATACTTTAAATGGAAGTGCACTTGCGCTTCCGCGGATTGTAGCAGCCATCCTTGAAAATAATCAAACGAAAGAAGGGATTAGAATACCAAAAATTTTGGCGGAGTATCTTAAGTTTGATTTCATCAATTAATCCAGGATGTTCAAGACCAAAGCCCTTATACGACTTACGTTTCTTGGCGCCACTATCGCCTGGCTGGTCTTGCTATTTGCAGATATTACTGTTTTGTTCAGCGATTTGCAGGGGCTTCCTTCAGACGTGCCCGTGTGGTTGCCACGCCTGATGCTATCGGCTTATATTATTTGTCTTTACTACTACTATAAGTTTCGAATTGAGCATGATGACTCCCTCAATTTTACCGATTTGCTTTGGAAAGTTTTTGCTACAGGGCTTATCACTACCGTTGTCTCGCTTTCTTTTCGATTAATTGTCTTCCTTCTGGGAACAACCACACTGGCCTCCAATGTAGTTTTCAGCGATTTCATTTACCAAATCAACCTGGCGCTGCTTGTCAATTTTCTGCTTGCGGCATTTGCTTCGTGGAAGAGATTGATTCTTTATCAAAAATCCAAATGGCTTATTCGCTTATGGACTTTGTTTGAAGTGATTTTGTTGGCAGTGCTCGCCTACGATAGTTCCAGTTTGCCTCTATCCGATGTTGTGGGAACAAGTACCAACATTATTATCGGCTTGCTTGTGCTTGTCTTATCGGCAAACATGCGCTGGGTGGCCTATCTTAACTTCAAGCAAAAATGGACGAGCCTTTTGTTGTTACTGCTTACATTTTTTTACCTCACGTACTTCTTTTACACAGTTGCCAGTTCGTCAGAAGCAATTAGCCAGCAGTCAACTTCATTTGTTGATTTTCGCAATCATATTTTCATTTTGGTGTTGGCAACCTTTATTATCATCTATGGGTTGTTTTCATTTCTAGTTATTCTTTTTAACCTTCCAACGTCTTCCGTATTTGAACAGAAGCTCGAAGAAGTTGTAAATTTTCAACGCATCAGCCAATCTATTCAAACCGAGCAAAGCGAAGAAAGCGTTTACAATATTTTGTTGGAAAGTTCTGTGAGTTCAGTCTTTGCCGATGCTGCATGGCTGGAAATCACCGGTGTGAACAATGAACGCAAAATGTTTACTTATCGGATGACTGAGCAGGAGTCAAAGGAAATTCGCGAGCATCTGGAAAAGAATAAAATCAGGGGCGCTCTCGACAATAGTAGTGAGAAGACGAAAAATATTTCCAAGCACTTGTCTACCTTGAAAAGCACGCGCTTCCGTTCATTACTGGCTTTCCCGATTACGGTGAAAGAGGAAAATATCGGTACGCTTGCTTTGCTGAAAGAGTTGCCGGATGGCTTCAATAAAGAGATGACACGAATTGTGTCGGCTTTTGCAAACCAGGCTGGTATCTCCATCGAGAATTTCAGGTTGATGGAAGAAGCGTTTCAAAACGCACGCTATAAGGAAGAGTTAAAAATTGCTAAGACGGTTCAGCAAAGTCTGTTGCCCAACAAACTTGAACAGGATGGTCACTTCGAAGTATCAGCCTTTTCTGCTTCGGCAGATGAAGTGGGTGGTGATTATTATGATACGCTGCGCGTGAGTGATCATCAAGTGGCATTGATTATAGCTGACGTTTCCGGTAAAGGAACGACCGCGGCATTTCACATGAGTCAGATGAAAGGCATTTTTCATAGCCTCGCGCAAATGCACATTGATCCGAAAGAATTTATGTCACGGGCGAATCAGGCGCTGGTCTTTTGCCTTGAGCGCGGATCATTTATTTCGGCTTCGTTTTTTATTATCGACACTAACGAAAGAAAAATACGCTATTCGCGTGCCGGCCATTGCCCTGTCCTCTACTATCGTGCTGCATCCGGCAAAGCCGAATATCTGAAAGACAGAGGAACTGCACTGGGTATGGTGCGTAGCCGAGACTATTGCAATTTTGTGGAGACCAATGAATTGAAATATGAACCGGGCGATGTGATGGTTCTTTACACGGACGGAATAACGGAAGCAAAAGACACCCGCGGTGAAGAATTTGGCTATGACCGATTGGCCGAATCACTAAGCGAAGTAAAAGACGGTTCTGCAAAAGAGATTGAAGACCATATTACCAAAAAGCTCTATGAATTTTCAGGTACAAGCAATATTAATGACGATTATACATCGATGACTATAAAATTCAAGGAGAACTAAACCACAACAAAAACGTTAAAGTCACATGGTTCACATTAAAAGATTACAAGAAGGAACAACGGATATTGTAGCCATAATTGGTGAAATAGATGCCAGTTCTTCTATTGAGTTGGACCTTGCAATTGCAAAGAGTGTGGGGGAAGGGTATAAAAAAATATTGATCGACTGCAGTGCGCTGGAATACATTTCTTCGGCTGGCCTCGGTGTTTTTATGTCTTATATCGAAGAATTCAACGACAAGAAAATACGAATGGTACTTTTTGGATTAAAAGAAAAAGTGGCCAATACATTCCAAATTCTCGGCCTGGCCGACCTCCTTCATATCCGTGACACAAAAGCAGAAGCACAGAATCTCGCCAATGAGCTATCAATATAACATAGGATGTAGCCTTGCTAACCTGAAGGGCATTCGCGAGTTTGTGCGAAACACGTTGAAGGAAAACCAGGTAAGCGATTTGCAGATTGGGGCAATTGTATTGGCTTTGGATGAGATGTGTTCTAATCTCATGATCCATGCGCACCACTGTAACCCTGATCATCAATTAGAATTACACATTCACCACGATACAGGCACTACTTTCATTTTTGAGATCATTGATGATGGCTCTATGTTTGACATCAACCAATTTTCCGAACCAGAAATCGGGAACCTTGTTCATGAAAAACGAAAAGGTGGTCTTGGCATTCGCCTGGTGAAGTCCATCATGGATAAAATTGAATACAAGAATGAGGAAGGCAAGAACATTTGCCGCCTTACAAAAGCTCTCTAAAAATCAGATAACGTTATTTGCAATTTTTTTTGATCGCAGCTTTTGCCTCCTGAGATCCAAGCTCATCGGCCTTTTTTAGATCCAGGCACCCGTCATAGTTGTTACTCATTGTAAGCTTTACCAATCCGCGCTGATAATATGTCTCGGGATCAGAAGGGTAGATGTCAATAGAAGACGAGTAATCTTCCACAGCGCCTTTGTAGTCTTCTTTCTCTGTTTTGCTCAGAGCACGATTGTCAAAGTAGGTTGGATTGGTGGAATCTATCTCTATCGCCTTTGTGTAGTCGGCAATAGAGCCATCATAATCCTGCATGGTATGTTTGAGCACTCCGCGCAAGTTGAGTGTTTCCGCATCTTGTGGACTTAGTTCAACCGCTTTGTTGTAATCCTCCAGCGCACCTTTCAAATCTTCTTTGGCTGTTTTGGCCAGGGCACGGTTTTCGAACTTCACAGGATCTTTTGCATCAAGCTTAATAGCTTCGTTGTAATCAGCAATTGCCAGATCAAAATTGCTGGTATTATAGTAAGCTACTCCGCGATAGTTGTAAAGATTTGCATCGGCCTTATCCAGTTCGATGGCTTTGCTATAATCATCAATGGCGCTTATATACTCCCCTAGCTCAGACTTTACAATGCCACGGTTGAAATACTTGTCGTCATTTACCGGTCCGATTTCAATGGCTTTTGAAAAATCGAAGTAGGCACCTTGCAAATCTTCACTGTTATACTTGGCAAATCCACGATTGGTGTACGCTTCGCCATATTTCGGATTGTATTTGATTGCCTTATCGAGATCTGTAATAGCACCATCATCGTCACCTAAATTGATTTTTGATTCGCCACGGTAATTAAAGGCTTCCGCAATAGTTGAGTCAATTTCAAGTGCTAGTGTGAAATCACCAATAGCTCCATAATAGTCGGTCAATCCCATCCGCGCGCGACCCCGTAGCACAAGGGCAGTTTTATTTTTGGCATTTGTTTCTAACGCCTTGGATAAATCAGCCTTCGCCCCAGCAAAATTCTTGGCGTCTATTTTCTTTTTAGCACCTTCAATTATGGGATCAGCCGACTGACCTGAAGAACTAAGCGGCAAAACAAACAAGGCAAAGAGAATAAATTTCAATTTCATGGCTAAATCAGATTGGCCAAGTTAATAAGATTTGGTTAATCGGATAAAATGCGCTTCGTAGTTCCATTATTCTTTTTACTTTTAGGACTTTATAAAACTAACGTTTGAAAGTCTAGAATTCATGAGTTTATTCATTCGAAAGCCGCTTGAGCAACTTTTAGCGCAAACCGGAGATGCGTCTTCGGGATTGAAACGTACACTTGGTCCTCTTAATTTAATCGCCTTAGGAATCGGTGCCATTATTGGGGCAGGTTTGTTTGTGAGAACAGCCTCTGCAGCAGGAACGGCTGCCGGACCCGGAGTAGTAATTTCTTATATAATAGGTGGAATAGGTTGTGCATTTGCTGGCTTATGTTATGCAGAGTTCGCTTCTATGATTCCGATCGCAGGTAGCGCTTATGCTTATGCTTATGTAACTATGGGTGAATTCATTGCCTGGATTATAGGCTGGGCGTTGATTCTTGAATATGCACTCGCTTCAGCAACCGTGGCAATTTCATGGAGCCAATATTTAAATAGCTTATTGGGTGGAGCGATTCCATTTGAGTGGTGTCACTCACCCATGGAAGGTGGTATCATGAATGTGCCTGCCATTTTTATCTTGATTGTTTTGACCCTTGTCTTAATTAAAGGAACGCAGGAGTCGGCAACGCTTAACGCGATAATTGTATTCATTAAAGTTTCAATCGTTCTTATTTTCATTGCAATTGGTTGGGGATTTATCAATCAAGCGAACTATGATCCGTTCTTAATCCCAGCGGATGCCGTTGGTCATGAGGCATGGAATAAGCATGGTTTTGGTGGATTGCTTGGTGGAGCTGCCATTGTGTTTTTTGCATTCATTGGTTTCGATGCTGTTTCAACAGCGGCACAAGAAGCAAAAAATCCAAAGCGCGATATGCCGATTGGAATTTTAGGATCACTTGTAGTTTGTACAATTCTTTTCGTGCTGTTCTCTCATGTTCTCACTGGAGTTGCCAATTGGAAAGAACTTGCCGGTCGCGAAGCTTCGGTTGCCTTTGCAATTAAAACCTACATGCCAGGATACGAATGGCTCGCCACCGGAATTACAGTTGCTATTCTCGCAGGATTTTCTTCAGTGATTTTGGTGATGCTCTTGGGCCAATCACGTGTTTTCTTCTCCATGTCTAAAGACGGATTGGTGCCAAAAGTTTTTTCTGAAGTACATCCAAAATTCAGAACACCCTACAAGTCAAACATGATCTTGTTTGTCTTTGTGTCATTGTTTGCCGGCTTTCTTCCTGAAAGTGTTGCGGGAGATTTGACAAGCTTTGGAACATTGTTCGCATTTGTATTGGTGTGTGCCGGCATTTGGGTAATGCGCATAAAAAATCCTGAAGTGCCAAGGCCTTTCAAAACTCCGCTGGTACCGCTGGTTCCTATACTTGGCATTATCATTTGTTCCCTGTTAATTTATTCTTTGGATAATTTCACCCTAAAAGTTGCCTTCAGTTGGATGGCCGTTGGATTGATAGTGTATTTCATTTACGGTAAAAAGAATAGCCTATTGCGCAAGCAGCAATAATCTCATCCGGTAGGTTTGTCCTAATTTCTCTTGTGCAAGTGCTTCATCTTGCGTAAGATTATAGGGTAAACCTACTTCCATGAAAAATTCACTAACCCGCAAAGAATTTGTAAAGCTCGCTTCCACAGCGGCTCTTGCTATTCCATTTTCGTCACTGATTTCGTGCGCTCCAAAAAAAGAGCAACAAGCAGAGGAATCAGCCGCAACACCAGCCCCAGAAAAATGGCCAGCCTATTCATCCCATACGGGATTACAACTTTATACTTTGCGCGATTCTTTTGCGAAGGATCCTTCCGGCACGTTAAAGAAAGTTGCGGAGATCGGTTTCAAAGAAATTGAGTTATTCGGCCCAGATCAGCTAAGTCGTGCTCAAGAAATAAAAGACCTTGGAATGAAGGTGGTGAGTACGCATTTCCTTTCGGGATATGTGACCGGCATGTGGGATGCTGTGAAGCAATTTGGAATTCTGAAACCATCTAACACGGTTGAAAATATTATTGATAACTGCGCGAAAAACGATGTTCACTACATGGGCGTTTCGATTTTATTTCCAGATGAGCGCAAAACGTTGGATGACTACAAACGTATCTCCGACCAGTGCAACAAAGTAGGTGAAAAAGCAAAGGCAGCAGGAGTTCAATTGTATTATCACAATCACAGCTTTGAATTTGAGCCAATGAACGGCACTACTCCATTGGATGAAATGCTGAAGGTTCTTGATGCCGATTTAGTTAAGATGGAGCTGGATTGTTTCTGGACAACCATCTCCGGAAATGATGCGACCGATTGGATCAAGAAACTTGGTGATCGTGTGAAGATGCTTCACCTGAAAGATTTAAAAGCAGGCACAGCAAAAGACTACACAACTTTCAAGGCGCCTCAAGAAGCGTTTCAGGCAGTGGGGGATGGCGTATTGGATTTCAAAAAAATTCTGACCATTGCAGCGGAACAAAAAATTCCTTACACATTTGTTGAACAAGATCATTCGGCCATCGACCCGTTTGAAAGCATTACCAAGAGCTACAAGTACTTGCAGACTTTGGCTATGTAATTTAGAACCCCATTCATCTTCTTTTCAATCAAATTTATGAGGATCAAAAACTTATTTATTTTTCTCCCTGTCTTATTCGTACTTCAATTTTCTTGTTCCAAGAAGGAAGAAGTTTCCACTGAAAAGTTTTCTTCTTACGATCAACTTGTAACACTATTCAAAGACTGGAGAAAATTCCAGGCACCAGTGATGAAAGATGGTGTGCCCGATTACAGCGTAGAAGCCATGAAGAAGCAGCATACTGAATTGGCAAACTGGCAAAAAAAATTAAATGCTTTTGACACCACCAAGTGGCCTATCAAACATCAGGTAGATTGGTATCTGGTATGGGCGGAAATGAACGGATTGGATTTTGATCATCGGGTGTTAAGACCCTGGGAGCGAGATCCGGCTTTTTATGTTTGGTTTTACACATCACAGCCCGATGTGCCCGAGCGTGAAGGTCCCAATATTTTTGGAGCAGTTGAATTACACACATATTCTCAACCTTTGTCGCAGGCGGGTGCAGATGCCATTGCTGCCAAGCTCGCAAAGGCAAAAGATGTTTTTGCGCAAGCGAAAGTAAACCTTACCGGAAACGGAAAAGATTTATGGAAGCTGGGATCGAGAAGCGTTCGTGAACAAAGCGAAGAGCTTGTTGCTTTTGCGAAAAGTGTAGAGGAAAAATTTCCTTCGTTGGCTAAAATCGCTAGTGAAGCAAAAGAAGCTTCTGATCAATTTGCAAGCTGGATAGAAGAGCAGGCTCCTAAAAAGACAGGCCTGTCGGGAATCGGTGAAGAAAATTACAATTGGTATTTGAAAAATGTTCATTTGTTGCCCGACACCTGGCATGATGAAAAAGTTTTGCAAGAGAGAGAATTGACACGCGCTCACAGTGGGTTACGGTTTGCGGAATATCGCGACAGAAAACTC
>CAZNCO010000138.1:0-9270 GCA_964571345.1 uncultured Ohtaekwangia sp. | reverse complement strand
CCTTTGATAGAGCTACCTCGGTGTACCTGGTTGACCGAACGGTGCCTATGTTGCCGGAGAAATTAAGCAATGGACTTTGTTCCCTTCGTCCGCATGAAGACAAGTTAACTTTTGCGGCAGTATTTGAAATGGACAGCAAGGGAAAGGTTCATGATGAATGGTTTGGTAGAACCATCATCCACTCTGATCAGAGATTTACATATGAACAAGCGCAGGAAGGAATTGAACAAGGAAGCGGTCCTTTTGCCGAAGAGCTAAAACTTTTAAATGAACTCGCCATTAAGTTGCGCAAAGAAAGATTTGCCAAAGGCGCAGTGAACTTTGAAGGCACTGAGGTCAAATTCAAACTCGATGAAAAAGGAAAACCGCTTGCCGTTGTTCCAAAGATTCGAAAAGATGCTCATAAGCTGATTGAAGAATTTATGCTTCTCGCCAACAAAGCAGTGGCTACGTTTGTTTTCAAAATGAAAAAAGGCGAGGGCATGAATACCTTTGTTTATCGGACGCACGATTTGCCGGATCCTGAAAAGGTGGAAGACTTTGCCCAGTTTGCTAAACAGTTTGGACACAAAATAAATGTAGAAGACAAATCCATTTCGTATTCGCTTAATAAATTGATGGATGAAATTGAGGGTAAGCCTGAGCAAAACGTGTTGCAATCATTGGCCGTGCGCGCCATGGCGAAAGCGAAGTATACTACAGAGCCCAAAGGACACTTTGGATTGGCGTTCAAGCATTATACGCACTTTACTTCCCCCATTCGCAGGTATCCCGATATGATGGTGCATCGATTGCTGCAACATTACCTGGACGATGGCAAGCCGGTAAGTAGAAAAGAATATGAAGACAAATGCATTCACAGCAGTGAACGAGAGAAACGTGCAGCCGATGCGGAGCGTGCGTCAATAAAGTATAAGCAGGTTGAATTCATGAGCATGGCAGCCGATCAACAATACAATGGAATTATCACGGGCGTTGTTGATTTTGGTGTGTTTGTTGAAATTGTGGAGACAAAATGCGAAGGACTTGTGCGCATGAGCGATATGAAAGATGATTTTTACGAATTTGATGAAAGGAATTATCGTGTCATCGGCAGACGAAGAAAAAAAGTCTATCGATTAGGAGACGAAGTAAAAATTCGCGTGAAGAAGACTGATGTGGACAGACGTTTAATGGATTTGATATTTGATGAATAATATGAAGAAGTTTTTGGCTTTGATCGAAAAGGAAATCAAAAGGCAAAAGTTTGGTAAAAAGCCAGACTCCCTTTATGAACCAATACGATACATTATGGCGTTGGGTGGCAAGCGCTTGCGTCCACTGCTGGTTTTACTTTCGTATTCGCTTTACAAGAGAAACCCGGAATCGATTATCAAATATGCTGTGGCTGTCGAAGCTTTTCACAACTTTACACTGATGCATGACGACATTATGGACAATGCACCACTGCGCAGAGGAAAGACAACTGTTCACGAAAAGTGGAATGTGAACACAGCTATTCTTGCGGGAGATGTGATGTTGGTAAAAGTATATGAAATGTTTCTTGACTTACCCGAGAAGAAACTGGTTGCTGTCTTGAAAGCATTCAATCAATGTGCTGCTGAGGTATGCGAAGGCCAGCAATGGGATATGGAATTTGAAACCCGCGAAAAAGTAAGTGAACGAGAATATATTGCCATGATTCGTCAGAAAACAGCCGTGCTGTTGGGTTTTAGTCTGGAACTTGGAGCAATCCTCGCAGACGCTTCAGAGAAAGATCGTGCCGCACTGCGCGAGTTCGGTGTGAACTTAGGCATTGGTTTTCAATTGAAGGATGATTGGCTGGATGTCTACGCTGATACGAAGAAATTCGGGAAGCAGGTGGGTGGTGACATTATTTCAAACAAGAAGACTTATCTTTTGATCAAGGCACTGGAAAGAGTACAGGGTACCCAAAAAACCGAACTCAACAATTGGCTGTCAGCAAAACGTTTCAGCAAAATCAAGAAAGTGAAAGCGGTAACATCCATTTACAATTCACTCAACGTGGATGAACTTACAGAAAATAAGGCAGCCGATTACTTTATGAAGGCCTTCATGAAAATTGATGAGCTTTCCTTAAATGAAAGAAGCAAAGAGCTTAAATTCTTTGCTTCCCAGTTGATCGATCGGGAATCTTAAACCTCTAAGAATTTTTCAACTTTACACTGCAGCCGATCGCTTTTGTTTTGGCGGTTGTTACGGTTTTACCCGCCAGTAATTCGTTGACTGCCTCTTCTACATAGTGATGAGAAGCCTTCGCTCCATCGCGGCTGTTATTATCGATAGCACCGATATAAGCTACTTTCAAACCATCAGCAGTTTTGTTCAGCACAAATGTGTGTGGTGTGTTTGTTGGGCGAAATTTCCTAACCACCTCCTGAGTAGCATCATACAGATAGGGGAAATCGTAGCCATGTTCTTTGGCGTGTTTTGCCATTTCGGGAAAAGATTCCTCCGGCACGACTTCATCTGAATTGGGATTAATCAGTATAACGGGAAATCCTTGGCCTGAAAATTTCTTACTTAAGTTCATTATCCTCGAATTATAAGCTCTAGACATGGGACAGGTGTTACAATCGAAGATTATAATGAATCCCTTGGCCTGCTTATAGTCAGAAAGGGAAACCATTTTCCCATCAACATTTTTCAGTGAAAAATCTGTAACGGTATCGCCAATCTGATAGCCGCTGTTTGGACTAAACGCGAATCCAATCGGAAATAGTAAGAATGCAATCAATTTTTTCATACCGTTTATTTTAGTGTTTCAATAATTTTTTCGAGCTCTCCTTCTTTTATTTCTCCTTCAATCAATTTTCGTTTCGCGGTTTGTGGATTGATCACCAAAGTAGCAGGCAATGCCCCGGACCAATCTTTGTCGATCTGATCAATCCACTCTGTAGGATTTGCTTCCGTTAAAATAAGCACACGGGATTGTATCTTCTTTCGTTGGACAAACATCTTAACTTTATCAGGATTTGGATCAAGATCGTAATCCATGCTAACCAACAACATGTCAATATTATCGTGTTCTTGCCGGTATTTTTCAAAAAGAGGAATCTCCTTCACGCAAGGTGCGCACCAAGTAGCCCAAAAGTTAATCACTTTTACTTTAGATCCTGAACTAAGCTCCTTTTTCAGCTGAAGTAGACTAATAGACTCTTGCGCAAATGCGGTGGCAACTGAGAAGAAAAAGAGACAAAAGATTAGTATTCTGCCCATCGAAAAAGGTTATTAATCAGTTCGAAATTTACGAAGGAATGCTGATGTAAGTTTTGGGCTCAAAGATATTTAAAACAGTCTATTTCAAGGGCTTACTGATGCCGGAGTGAGAAATCCACAAATCTTCAATCTTATCCACATTAGGAAATTGTTACTTTATAAGTAATTGATTAACAGATAAATAAATGACTTTTGATAAATCCATTGTTTGTGGACAACTCTGATCGGCATGAACAAGGGACGCTTTGTACAGCTTAGAAGCAAGGGACAGAAAATCAGACATATAGGCATTATTCCAATCCAATTTTTATCTTTCGATGTGACAGAAAGAATTCAAAAACTTTTCAACATTCAGCTCCCAATTATCCAAGCTGGAATGGTTTGGTGTAGCGGCTGGAGATTAGCTTCTGCTGTAAGCAATGCCGGGGGCCTTGGCCTGATTGGCTCAGGTTCGATGACACCAGAAATCCTCGAGGAGCACTTGATCAAATGCAAGCGAGCAACCGAATTTCCTTTCGGAGTAAACGTGCCATTGCTCTATCCCCATGTTGATAAGACAATGGAAATTATAGTCAAGCATCAGATAAAAATTGTGTTCACATCTGCTGGAAATCCTGGAACCTGGACGCCCTACCTAAAACAACATGGTATCACGGTAGTCCATGTCGTATCCAACACCCGTTTTGCAAAGAAGTGTGAAGATATTGGGGTGGATGCGATTGTAGCAGAGGGTTTTGAAGCAGGTGGGCACAATGGAAGAGAGGAAACGACTACCCTGTGCCTTATTCCTTTGATACGCGATATGGTGAAAATGCCATTAATTGCCGCTGGAGGTATCGCCAGCGGAAGAGCGATGTTGGCAGCCGAAGCACTCGGTGCCGAAGGCGTGCAAATAGGAACAAGGCTTGCTGCAAGCGCTGAGTCTTCTGCGCATGAAAATTTCAAGAAACGCCTTGTTCATCTACCCGAAGGAGATACAGCTCTAACGCTAAAAAAAATAACCCCGGTGCGGCTTATCAAAAATGAATTCTATAATTTAATAGTTGCTGCCGAATCCAGTGGAGCTGGCACAGAGGAATTAAAGCAGCTTCTAGGAAAGGGCCGTGCTCGAAAAGGCATTTTCGAAGGAGATTTAAAAGAAGGAGAACTGGAGATTGGTCAGGCCGCAAGCTTCATAAAGGAAATCTTACCAGCAGCTGAAATACTTAAAGAAATATGGGATGAATATTTAGAAACCCGCAAGAAATTGTCACTCTTCTAGGAAGCAATCCGGCTTAGCTCGAACGAAGAAATTGGCTCAGAAACAGTTTGTCTTTCTTCTACTCTCAACTTGGAAAAGATATTTTCATACCAAAATTCATAGTGTTGGTATTGCACACAGTCTTTCAACAACACATCATTTCTTAGAATCTTGATTATCAATCGACCACTAAGTGATTTTAAAATCTCATTCCTCTGGTCTACAGGTAATGCCGATACTTGAATGAATTCTATTCCTTTATAAACTTCTACTGATGCCTTCATGCGCTATTTAAGCTTTGCGATTTAATAATAATCGAACTCTCGATGTAACCTAAGATCACGATTTACTTTTTTATCATTTTGATGCTTCATGATAGGCCAAAATAAAGTTAAACCGCCATTTTGTTCGATAAACTGCATTATAAGTCGTTGGAATCGATTGTACCTAGGTTGAAATGAAAGGGTATTTTTGAATTATGAGCTTTAATTTTATTTCCCGAACCACATTCTTAAACAAGCGCAAAATGCTTAATCAAAAAAATCTATTTTCCCTTTCTAACGATATCACCTACTTAAACTGTGCCTATATGTCACCTGTCCTAAAGGATGTTGAAAGGGCAGGAGTGGAAGGGATCAAATCAAAAAGAAATCCAGCTCATATTTCCGGCCAGGATTTTTTCACTACTACAGAGAAAGTAAGAAGTCAGTTTGCACGCCTTATCAACACAAAAGAGTCTAACCGGATCGTGATCATTCCGTCCGCTTCGTATGGCTTGGCTACAGTCGCCAAAAATCTAAAAGCAGGAAAGTCGGATAACATAATTGTAGCAGCAGAACAATTTCCAAGTAATGTTTATCCTTGGCTCACACTTCAAAAAGAAAATGGTGTTGCGATCAAATCAGTTGCTCCGCCAGATTCCTTTGACGAGCGAGGGAAAAAATGGAATGAGCGACTTATTGATGCAATTGATCGCCAAACAAAAATGGTGGCAATTGGAAATGTACATTGGGCTGATGGCACTTTATTTAATCTGGAGGAAATAAGAAAAAGAACAAAAGACGTTGGGGCGCTTTTGGTGATTGATGGCACACAATCCGTTGGGGCTTTACCTTTTGATATTCAAAAAATACAACCCGATGCGCTGATTTGTGCTGGATATAAATGGTTGCTTGGCCCTTATTCCATTGGCCTTGCGTACTACGGAAATTATTTTGACGATGGCAAGCCAATCGAGGAGAGTTGGATTAATCGATTCAACAGCGAAAACTTTGCCGGACTTGTCAATTACCAGGATCAGTATCAACCCGGATCGCTGCGATACGAAGTAGGAGAGCACAGCAATTTCATTTTGGTTCCGATGCTTTTGGCCGCGCTAAAGCAAGTCAATGCGTGGAAGCCAAAAAACATTCAAGGTTATTGCGATACGATTAGCAAAAAGGCTATTCAGGAACTACGAGAGGCAGGCTATTGGATCGAAGATGAAAGCTTTCGCGGTAAACATTTATTTGGCGTCCGATTCCCCGCATCCAAAGACATCGAAAAGATTAAGTTGAATCTTAAAAAAAATAAAATTTCTGTTTCTGTAAGAGGAAATGCCATTCGCGTGTCACCTCATGTTTACAATACTGAAAAAGATTTGATGGCCTTGGTGAAAGTGTTGAAGTAAGTTCACGAAAAAACTTTCCACCAGGCATATAAGCCTAACACTAAAAGTACTAATCCTGGGATGATTTTGATCCATTTGCTCCCTTGCACATAAGGAGCAAGTCGCTGCGCAAAAAATATGAGGAGTGAAAGCAAAGCCATCGCGCCAACGGACGTACCCAAGACGTAGCTGTGCAATAAAGACTGCGAAGATAGTTCTATCCATCCTTGCGCTTTCAGATAGGCGGTAAATCCCATCCAATACGGAATTGCCATTGGGTTGAGGATGCTGAGAATCAGACCCCGCCTAAAACCACTTTCGCTAAACTTCTTTTGAAAACCTGAAGGTTTTTTGGATGGAATCAAATTTGCAACGCCAAGAACCGTCATCACGACCGCTGCAATTACTTGAAAATTTTCCACAACCACCGGAGAAGACGTGAGCCAATATTCAAATTGTACTCCAATCCACGCATACGGATATTCAATAATTGAAACTGCAATTGCAAACCGGAGAGCGACTTGCGTCTTGCGTTGAAGCCCAAGTTGCAGAATGGAAACGTTTAAAGTGCCTGGCGGGATTGATCCAATAAAACTGAAAAAAAAACCTAAGAAAAAAACGTAGAAATGATACATGTCAGGATTTTAACGCTTTAACTTTTCGATAGATCACCTTGGCTTCCTGATACGAAAGATACGGAATACCCCGCTCATGATTCTCACGACTTACACGATAAAGATTTCTCCAATGCGTAATCAAATCCCGAATGCCTTTAAGCAGTGACGCATTGGGATGGTAAATGTGAGCAGGCTCTGCCCCACATCCATTCAACTCAACAATTTTCACTTTTCCATTTTGCAAATCCTCCACCGTTGCGCATCGCAAATCAAAACGGCCAAAATAGAACCCGTTTATGTTTTTGCTTAGTTTATCAAACGACTCGGAAAGTTTTGGCGTAATCAGATGATTGCTGTTAATAAACTTGGTTCCCAGGCAATGGTTTCCGATCGAGACCAATTCCAATTTTTTCCCTTTGGGCAAGATTGAATCAAGGGATGAACGGTATTTTTCTTGAAGGGATTCCCATTGAATAGCCGCACGATCATTTTTCAAAATGAGCTTTTGAAGGCTTGATTCTCCGTCTCCCACCACCGACAAAAATTCCTTTCCGGTAATAGAATTCACGAAGCCTCTTTCCTCGCTGGGGAAGCGGGTATAATAAACTCCAAATTCGAGCGGAAGATCCACCAATTCCTGAACTAAGAAATCGATGCGTACTTCTTTAGCATACTTTTCTCCCTCGTCAATCGAATTTATTTTTTTCACCATCCATCCGCGCTCACCAAGGTCTGGTTTGAAAATCACCGGAAAAGAAAGTCCGGCACCATTCATTTCTCTTTGTATTTGCTCTTTTGAAACAGGCAGTTTAATCAGAATCGTTTTTGGTTTACTCTCTTCAGGAACAAGCGCCAGCACCTCATACTTTGATTCGCCCATCATGCCTCCAGTAAGAATGCTTGGGTTCGATGCAGAGAAATAAAACCATGAACGCTCGCGCAACGCATAAAAAATCCACATTGCAAAAAGTGGAATTTGAATAATGCCAAAAGGCCAATATTCCCAATTAATAAGTTTGGTAAAGAAATTCCGGATAGAAAGCATCTCCTCAGTGTGCCGCGGCAACAGAACTCTCGCGGTAGCGAATGGTGGAGGCTGCTACGCCAAAATCAGATGGAAGAACAATGTGCGGAGCTACTTCACGGATTCCAATTTTCATGATCGCCATGTGATGAACTGCGTGCTCAATGTTGTACGTAAGCTCGCGGTAAAAATTTGTTTCAATGGTGATGGGCTCATCGTGCTGCAAGTCGTACCCAACTTCCAGTTTCAAAGGACGATCCTTGCCGTTGTCTTTTATGAAATGCTGAATCCTTGAGATATACGAGATCGCGATATACTTATCTGACTCAATTAATTTGTCATGTGCGCGCTTATCATAGTTCACAACTCCGTGTTTGAAACCTTGTTCCAGGCAAATGAAAAATTCAAGCGTATGCCTTAAATGCTGGCCGATCGATGAACCACTCAGAAATTCAGAAGGCCTTGTAAATTCAGTTTCATCAAGTTTCTCTACAACAGAGGAAAGTTGATTTAAAATCGCATCACACGCAGTAATCAGTTGCATAGCAAAAAACAGAAATTAAAATTAAAGATTTCTTTCTAGTTGGCAATTCATGAGTCTTCTAAGGCACTATTTTCTTCCAGTTTTGGTCTGCTTTGGCTTTCAGATTTTTCTCATTCTTATTCCAGTCTTTCAGTGTATTGTTGCCCCAGAAATTATAGAAGAGATACAGCTTGCCGTCCACAACTTTAAACGTCTCAGGATCTATCTTCACTTTCTCACCCGTTTCTCCCATCGCGTAAGCACACCAACCTCCGTAGGCGGGTTCATATTTTTCAGGTGATGTTTTGAACTTGTTTAAATTATTTTGATTGGCAAATAGGTAAACAATCCCTTTGTATGAATAGCTTATATTACTTTTCCCCTCCTCTGGCTTATTATCAAAGTAGCTTACAGGATCATATCCATCGATCCCAATATTTTTTTTGATGTTGAAATTCTTTTGTCTTGCGTCATCGGCTTGCGCGAATGAGCTTCCAACAATCAGACACAAAACAAAGGGCAGAAATGTTTTCATAAGTGATTTGCTTGATACGTATAAACGTCAAAGATCGGTTTGCGGGTGGAGATGTTTTGTCGGGTAAACTACAAAAGCTGCAAATGCCTAGTCGAGCAATTCCTTGATTGACTCCCAAACCAAATCGGGCTCAAAACCCTTGGCGATCACGTGTCGCGCCACTTTATCACGCTTCTTGAAGAGATTTTCTTCGCGTGTTCCCAAAGATTTTTTTTTGATGAGTTGTCGTAGTGTTTTGCGATAGTCTGTTTCATCAATTTCTTTCAATCCAAATTTCACGCACTTTGGGGTAAGGCCCAGCATCTCTAATTCATTCTGAATTTTTACTCTACCCCATTTTTTAATGCGAAATTTTCCACCTGCAAAGGCTTTTGCAAATCGTTCTTCATTTAAGAATCCGTCTGTGATCAGCCGGGTGAGAACTTCTTCTACCTCACTTGCAT
>CAZNCO010000137.1:0-9333 GCA_964571345.1 uncultured Ohtaekwangia sp. | reverse complement strand
TATTTGGAGTACAGCCAATTGCTTGCCCGCATGTTGATTTAGATGTTCACATGTAAGCTTTTCGTTATTCTTTGAGGTAGTTCAATGCGCATGGTAATACAATAGTTGGTAATTTCGCGCCCATAATCCTGACGGAGAATGAATTTTGTACAGTTGGCTGATTGGTTTATTAACCCCCTTTATTTTGATGACTCCGGAATGCTGCGCAGGGCGAGGCTTTTCGTACGCGCCTGTTTGCTAACAAGTGTTTTTTCAATTTCATACGTTATCCTGAGCATACTATTTCAGTACCCAAAAGGAATATATTTTACCGCATTTAACGTAGTTGGTTATTTCATCTTGCCTTTCTTGGCGCGAACACGGTTTCCGCTTTGGATACTATCCAATATTTATACAGCCATTGGAGCTATTACCGTAATTGTGCTCACGTGGTTCTCAGGCGGTATGTGGTCGGCCATCTACCCTTGGATCATCGCTATTCCGGTACTGGGGTTGCTGGTGGCCGGTAAAACATCTGCTATCTATTGGACTTTATTTTCGGTAGCCTGCATGATTTTCATTGGTATACTTGAATTAAATCATTTTCCATTTCCTATCGAATACAATGATTCTTTGCGCTCCCTTTGGTTCTTATGCATCCTGCCAGGACTGTTGCTGATCATCATGGTTGTTTCGTTCACCTTTGAGCACACCATGCAGCGCGCCATGCGTGATGTTGAATCGCAAAAGCAGACAATCGAAATCCAGTCTCTTGAACTTCAAAAGTTACTTGACGAAAAAGATCACATCATTCGCATTCTTGCTCACGACCTGAAAAATCCTTTGAATAACATCAGCATGCTTTCAAGTTTGTTGGAGAAGGAAATTACCGGGCCGGAATCTGCTGAGCTGGTGCACATGATCGGAAAGGCATCGAACAACGCAAATGTTTTGGTGAAACATGTGCTGGAGATGGCAACACTTGAACATAGTGATGAAACGATAAAATTATTGCCGATTGACTTTCCATCGGTGCTACGGGAGGTGGTGCTGTCATTCAAGAATGCTTCTGAGAAAAAGGGAATATCCATCGAAACAGAAGACTTTGATACCTATTGTATGGTGCAAGCCAATCTCACGTATCTCCGGTTGGTGCTTGAAAACCTGCTTTCGAATGCTCTCAAGTTTTCACCTCCAGGCAAACCAATTAGAGTTTCAGTAGCGATGACAGCAAGTGTGCAGGTTCGCATCAGAGACCACGGACCAGGCGTGCGCGTAAACGAAGAAGATTTGCTTTTCAAAAAGTTCGCCCGCCTCAGCGCCCAGCCAACCGCCAATGAAGATTCAAGCGGCCTCGGCCTGTCGCTGGTAAAACGCTATATGGAATTGATGAACGGAAAAGTTTGGTTCGAGCGCCCTGCCGATGGCGGTGCTGTGTTTGCTATTGAATTGCCAAAGGCTTAGTAGTTTAACATCAGCCAAAGCGATAGAGGTTGAAAGCCCTTTTCAAAACCTCAGTGTAAACACCGTTTTCACATCCAGCTCTGATTCAACGGTGAGCGAGCCGTTGTGCATTTGCATGATCTGACGGGAGAGGGCGAGACCAATGCCGGAGCCCGTTTTCTTGGTGGTGAAGAATGGAACGAAAATCCGGTTGATGGCTTCGGGAATGATGCCCGGGCCATTGTCGCAGACTTCAATCACCACGGCATTGTCTGTATATTTTCCTGTTAATTCTATTCTGGCTCCTTCGGTTTGATGCAGCGCTTCGATCGCATTCTTAATCAAGTTGATGAGCACTTGCTCGATCATCTCTTCATCGGCCTGGATAGTGAGATACTCGCTTTCACACGTTGCTTTGAAGTCTATGTTTTTTGTTTTGAGCTCTTGCTTCATGAAGCTTGCCGTCTTTTCGATCAGATCTTTGAGTCGCACCGTTTGTATTTTCGGCTGTGGCAGTGAGGTGTATTCGCGATAAGCGTCAATAAATTTGATCAGTCCTTTGCTTCGGTTTTCGATGGTAGTTAATCCTTCTCGTAAGTCTTCAGCTCCTTCAGCTTTCATTTCATAGTTGTCGCCTACCTTCACCATGTCTTGGTCTAATATTTCACGCAGGGTGGAGGTGAGCGAAGAGATGGGCGTGATGGAGTTCATGATCTCGTGACGGAGCACGCGTGTCAGGTTCTGCCAGGCATCCAGTTCCTGGCGCTGCAATTCTGTTTGAATATTTTGCAATGTTACAAGCTTAACAGTGCCGTTGCGAATGCGTAGTTCGGTTGCCTGTATGGTAAGCTGAAAGTCGGTGCCCTTATACAAACTTCCCCGGCCACCTTCTACTTCCTGCAATGCTTCGAACAGTTTTTTGTTTACGTTTTCGATTTCACTAATGTTCTTCAGGTTGGCAATGCCGATGAAGCGTTTGGCATTGGCATTCATCAGTTGCACATTTCCCTCTGCATCGAACGAAAGAATACCGGTGCGTACTTGCTGCACGATGGTGTTAAGATATTGCCAGTTTTCTTCTTTCTCAGAACGCGCTTTGCGAAACGCTTCGAGCACTTCGTTGAAGGATTCATTCAGGTCGCGAAAACTTTTACCGAGTTGATTGTCGTTGGCAAAACCGGAAGCAAAATCCGAATAGCGTACCGATTCCAGAAAGCGTGTGAGCTTGCGATTGGTTTGGGAAACGAAACGGTAAATATCGATCAGTTGAAATACAATGATCACGCTAGTGAGCCCTGCAGCAAATATCATGTTGGGTCGGCTGAACATAAACACGGCAAGTGCCATCGTGAAGCCTAATAACAAAACCCGGATGATGGTGCGAATGCGAAAGTCTTTCATTTATAGATTGGGAGATTCCAATTACGGATTGAAATTGTTAACTAGAGAAAACCTTCAATCTGAAACTAAAATCTTAAATTTAAATTAATTCAAAGTCCATGTTTTTCTAATCTTCGATAAAGAGACGAGCGTGTGAGGCCCAATTCGTTGGCAGCTTGCGTGATGTTGCCATTGTATTTTTTCAACACTTTTCGGATCAGCAATTTCTCAACCTCTTCAAGATTGAATTGATCCAGGTTCATAGGCTGATCATTTTCTTTTGCTGTAGTGGCGGTAAAGTTAAAATCTTCAGGTTGCAGCACGTTCGTGGCGCTGAGAATTACGGCTCGCTCTAAACCATGCTGCAGCTCGCGTATGTTTCCGGGCCAGGTGTGCTTCATCATGCGTGCCATGGCTGCGTCACTTATTTTTGAAATGCTTTTGCCATAGCGGGAAGCGTAGTGTTTCAGGAAATGATTGGCAAGTAAAGGAATGTCTTCAATACGTTCGCGCAAAGGCGGAATTTCAATTTCGATCGTGTTGATGCGATACAGTAAATCCTGGCGAAACCGGTTTTCCTTCACCATGTCATAAAGTGGCATGTTGGTGGCGCAGATCAAACGTAAGTTTACTGGAGTGTCTTTATTCGATCCTACGCGGCTTACTTTTCGGTTTTGAATCACCGTGAGCAACTTCGCTTGCAACGGCATCGACAGGTTTCCAATCTCATCCAAAAACAAAGTTCCCTGGTTGGCCAATTCAAAGCGGCCGGGCCTGTCTTCCTTTGCATCGGTGAAAGCTCCCTTCTTGTGGCCGAAGAGTTCACTTTCAAATAATGTTTCGGTGATCGACCCCAGATCCACACTCACAAAAGATTCGTTGTGACGAGCCGAATGACGATGGATGGCGCGGGCAATTAATTCTTTTCCGGTTCCGTTTTCTCCGAGTATCAACACATTGGCATCGGTTTGGGCTACGCGCTCAATGGTTTGAAATATTTTTTGCATCGCAGCGCTCTGACCGATGATCTCGCTGAATCTTTCATTGATGGCTTTGTTGATCTCCTGGTTTTTGATCGTTAGGGTTTCCACCTGGTCGCGCGTTTCGCGCAAGCGCATGGACGAATAAAGCGTGGCGAGCAGCTTTTCATTTTCCCAGGGTTTTAAAACAAAATCAGTAGCTCCGGCTTTGATTGCCTTCACGGCCATTTGCACATCGCCATAGGCTGTAATTAAGACCACCACTGCACTTGGATCAGCCTGTAAAATTTTCTCGAGCCAAAAATATCCTTCGCTGCCGCTGCTTACATCTTTGGTGAAATTCATGTCGAGCAAGATCACATCGTAATCTTCATGCGCCATCAGCGAAGGGATGCTCTCCGGATTTTTTTCAATATCAACCTGGGCGAAATGTCTTTTCAAAAACATCTTGGCGGCTTTCAACAAATCTTCGTTGTCGTCAACAATCAGGATTTTTCCGTGCTTTGGTTCTTGCATGTCTTTAATTTGAGGATGAGATAATTTGAAAATTTGAAAGTGAGATCAGATTTGAGTTCAACAGAATTCCATTTTCAAATCGCATCATCTTCAAATTTTTAAATTATAATCAATATTGATACCGATGAAAAGAAACGCGTTGTTTTCAAAATATTCACGGTTTTCACCTCAAAAGTAATGATTTTATGTCCGCATACGGACAGGGTCGTTCACATTTGAACTTGAATCGAGAGCTGAATATTCTCATTTCAGCCTGAAAAGTGGGTTCGTCAGTTGGCACATTTGTTGGCAAAGGGTTGGTGCATCATTAAACATTGCTTTATTCATGGACAAGAAGATTGAAAAGAAGAATTGGACGGTAAAGAAAATTTTGACTTACGGTGGTGGTGCTGCTGTACTGTTGTTTGTGGCTTATCAATTTATTTTTGCTGACAGACGCTCAAAGTTTAAAACAGAACGCGATAAGCTTACCATCTCCGATGTGAAGATGGGGCAGTTCAAAGAATACATTCCGCAAACCGGAACGGTAGAACCAGCACGTACAGTTTTTCTTGATGCCATTGAAGGCGGAAATATCAAGCGTGTGATCCGTGAAAGTGGAGCCATGTTGAAGAAAGGAGACGTGATCCTTGAATTGACTAATTTGAATCGAGAACTTTCTGTGCTTCAGCAAGAGGCTTCATTCAACGAAAGTATTAACCGTGCGCGTGAGACAAAGTTGAACATCATGCGAAACGATTTGGAACAGCGTCAAACACTTGCGTTAATCGATAACCAGCTTCAGATATTAACTCCTCAATATATCCGCCAGAAACAGCTTTACGAAAAGAAATTGATTGCCAAACAGGATTTCGAAAGAACGGAAGCCGATTATAAATACAACGTGGAGCGAAAGCGCATCATGTATGAGGGATACAAAAATGACTCGATTGACCGTATCCGTCAATTGAAATTCACAGCTGAATCGGAAAGAAAGATGATGTTCAGCCTCGATGGATTGAACAAAATCATGGACAACTTAGTGGTGCGAGCACCTATAGACGGACAACTTTCAACTTCTGTACATTGGGAAATTGGTCAGGCTGTTACACAAGGTCAGCGTCTTGGGCAGGTGGATGTGGTGGGTAGCTTTAAAGTGCGTGTGCCGATCGATGAGTTATATCTTCCTAAAATTTCGGTAGGTCTTCCGGCCACTACCGACTTCGCTGGAAAAACATATAACCTCGAGATCACTTATATCTATCCCAACATTACCAACGGAAGATTTGAAGTAGACATGAACTTTGTAGGAGAAACTCCACAAGGCATCAGAAGGGGTCAATCGTTAAGAATGCGGATTGAATTGGGACAGCCTTCAGAAGAATTGTTGTTACCGATCGGAGGGTTTTATAAAGACACAGGTGGCAACTGGGTGTTCATCCTGGAAGGCAGCGACCGTGCTGTAAAGCGTGAAGTGAAGCTTGGCCGTAAGATGGGATCTGAATACTTTGAAGTGCTCGAAGGTTTGAAACCAGGCGATAAAGTGATCACGTCATCCTACGAGAACTTTGGAAATAACGAAGTATTGATATTGTATTAATAAAAATTAAATCGATGCTGCAACTTATTTTTAAAAGCAGCGTCTTATGAACCGTAACCTTTGATAAAAACTTGAGTACTCATAAAACTAAAACCAAACATCTCACATCTAATATCTAATTCGCAGCTATGATCAAATTAAAAAACCTTGAAAAAGTCTACACCACAGAAGAAGTGGAGACTACGGCACTTAACAATATCAACCTGGAGATTAAAGATGGTGAGTTTGTTGCCATCATGGGGCCATCCGGTTGCGGTAAGTCAACGTTACTAAACATCCTTGGATTGCTTGACAACCCATCGGGTGGCGAGTATTATTTCGGTGATCACGAAGTTTCAAAATATTCAGAGCGCCAGCGCGCACAACTTCGCAAAGGCTCTATCGGCTTTGTGTTTCAGAGCTTCAACCTGATTGATGAATTGACGGTATTTGAAAACGTAGAGCTTCCATTGCTATACATGAAGGTTCCTTCCGATGAGCGCAGAAAGAGAGTAGAAGAAGTGCTGGAGCGCATGAATATCATGCATCGCAGAAATCACTTCCCACAGCAGTTATCAGGTGGTCAGCAGCAGCGCGTGGCAATCTCCCGTGCGATCGTAGCGAAACCAAAAGTGATACTGGCCGATGAACCTACCGGTAACCTGGATTCGGCAAATGGTGAAGAAGTGATGAAGCTTCTTTCACAATTGAACGAAGAGGGAACAACCATCTTGATGGTAACACACTCACCGTATGATGCCAACTATGCGCATCGCATTGTGAACTTGTTTGACGGTAAAGTAGTAACAGAAAACATTAAAGAGCATTTCCATATTTAAAGACCTTCAGGAATTCACGTACCTGAATGCGTTCTCATAGTTTAGGTTTAGGTTAGAGCAAATCCCGTTAATAGCGGGATTTGTTTTTTTTATGCAATGTGAACACTCATCGTTCACTTTTGAACAGCGCTCGAACGCTGTTCACGAAATCTACTCTGATTCAAAAGTTTTCCTCGTTGGCACATTTATTGGCATTAGCATGCAACCCTTAGCATGCTCTAACGTCTTACAACCAAACTCACCCATCATGATCAAGAACTATCTTCTCATTACATTCCGCAGCCTGATGAAGAATAAGTTGTTTATTCTCATTAATGTCTTCGGGATGGGCATCGCTATCGCCTGCTGTATCACCGCCTACCTGAATTGGGAATACAGTGCTAACTGGGATAAAACGCAAAAGAATGCGAAGAATATTTACCGCGTTCAGTTTTACCGCGACTTTCAGGGAAGACGGGATCGCAATGGAATGGCGCCTATGCCGCTGGCCAACTACATCAAACAGAATTTCAAAGAAGTGAAGAAGGTGGTGCGCTACATGTCATCGTATTGCGATATGCGCATTGGCGAGGAGGTTTTCGGAGATCAAACTGTGTTTGCTGACTCGGCTTACTTTCAGATGTTCTCGTATGAGCTGAAGAGCGGTTCGTTCGAGAATTTTTACGACAAAGGGAAAATCTTTATCAGCGATGAGATTGCACGTAAATACTATAACACAGAAGATGCCGTGGGGAAGCCACTTACCCAAATTGTTTTGGGTGCCGATGGAGTTCGCAGGCCCAAGGAATTTGAAGTAGGAGGTGTGTTCAAAAAACTACCGATGAACACGAGCCTGGGCGCAGATGTAATTACCTTGTTCAGCAACTTCTGGGACATCAACCTTGATAAAGATCTTACCGAAACAAGCTGGAAACGATGGTCGCATGTTTTGTTTTTGGAAATCGATGATCCGGCTCGTGTTGCTTCTATCACACAACAGCTGCAACAATACGTGGAGCCTCAGAACAAAGCGCGGGAGGATTTTAAAATTACGTCATACTATCTGGAAAATTATGATGGCATGATGAAACGCAACCGAGCAAACCCGCGCGTGGATAGCGATTACTTGGGTGGAGGTATTCCGGATGAAGCGGTTTCCGTTCCCGTGATTATGGGTGCTATGTTGCTGTTGCTTGCATGCTTCAATTTTACGAACACTTCGATCGCCATTTCGAGCAGGCGCTTAAAGGAAATCGGAATCCGCAAAGTGATGGGTGGCATGCGCTCACAATTGATTTATCAATTCCTTGGAGAAAATCTGCTTCTGTGCTTTCTTGGTTTAGTTGCGGGCTTGCTGATAGCAGAATGGATGGTGCCTGCCTATGATTCACTATGGCCGTGGCTGGAGTTGCATTTGAGTTATTCTGAGAACGCAGGATTCCTTGGCTTTCTTGCAGTTCTTTTAGTGATCACTGCATTGGTGGCTGGATCCTATCCTTCTTTTTACATCACCTCTTTTGAACCGGTGAGTATTTTGAAGGGCAAAGCAAAATTTGGTGGCACCAATTGGTTCACGCGCGTTTTGCTGGGTGGTCAGTTTGTGATCTCGCTATTGGCGATCATCATGGGAGTAGCATTCTATATGAACGGACAATATCAGAAAAACTATGATTTAGGTTTTGCTACTAGTGGGGTCATCTCTGCTTGGGTGAATAACGAGAGCGCATTCAATACGTATCGTGATGCGTTGTCCTCGAACAAAGACATTAAGGTAATTGCCGGCACGAAAAATCATGTTGCCAATTCGTGGTACAATGATCCTGTTAAGTTTGGTGCCTTAGAAAAAGAAGTTGACATCGTTGACATTGGTGACAACTACATGGAGGCAATGGATATGACTTTGCTTTCCGGACGAAAGTTTCAAGCAGAATCGGCAACGGATAGAAAAGAGTCTGTTTTGGTGACAGAAGAATTTGTTAATCAATTCGGATGGAAAGATGATCCGATCGGAAAACGTATAGTGTGGATGGATACGGCCCAATTTTATGTAATCGGTGTGGTGAAAGATGTTTACGCACGGGCGTTATGGATGCCGATTCAGCCCATGATGTTCAGGTATGCACCTAAAGAAAATTACCAGCAACTTATTGTGAAGGCAGATTTGGATAAGGTAGTTGCTGTAAACGAATTCATGGAAAAGAAATGGAAAGAAGTATTTCCAAATACGTTGTATTCCGGGCAGTTTATTGATCGCGAGTTGCAGGAAACCAATGAAATTAACCGCAATGTTTCGATCATGTTTGGCTTTCTTGGATTCTTTGCTGCGCTGATGACTGCAATTGGATTGTATACTTTGGTGTCACTCAATATTGTGAAGAAGATGAAAGAGATCGGTGTTCGCAAAGTGTTGGGTGCGTCTGTTGCGAATATTGCGAGTGTAATCAATCTCGAGTTTGTTATTATTCTGGCCATTGCAACAGTATTTGGTGGCGCGCTTGGATTTCTTGGCGCCAACTGGCTGATGGATGCGATCTGGGAATATTATCTCAAAATGAATTTAATCACACTCACATGGTCGGTTCTCGCCATGGTCTTCATCGCTGTTATAGCGGTTGGATATAAGACCGTTTCGACAGCCTCGCTTAACCCAACGAAGACC
>CAZNCO010000136.1:0-9387 GCA_964571345.1 uncultured Ohtaekwangia sp. | reverse complement strand
GAATTATCCCATTACACTGAACGACAAGAAATCATATTTTAATTCTCAACTTACTAAGGCTCACGCAGACCGGAATGGTGAAGATCTTGAACTGGCGTTACTTTTTGGTCATGTATTCAATTTGATCCTGGACGATAATGTTGCTCTTCTATGTGAAATCCTGTTAGACGATTACCACTTTAAACATGAGGATATCATTTTAGAATTTGAACGTCTGAAAGACCCTCAAAGCGTAGAATCAATCTACAGGACTGCAACAAAGCACTTTGAATATCTCCGCTACGATGAAGAGTATGCTCTGGCCAGAAAATGCACATGGGCGCTTTATAAGATTGGCACGAAAAGCGCAATCAACAAATTGGAAATACTTGCGAAGTCAACCAATTTAAAAATTAGAGCTTTTGCTCAAAAACGTCTCGATGCAAAAGGTGGTGCATCAAACAAATAGTCACTCAAAATTCAGCTTTTCAAGTAATTACCAATCGACACACTGTTTGCGTCTCACTCTCAACAAATTGCATTTTCATTTTCAGATTTTAACTGAGCATAGCTTCTCACTTCCTAAACTCCCCAAATACTTCCCTTATATTGCCGACTTTTTCGGAGACTGATTGCTATGTTGTTTGATGATTCGCATTTTGAGGAGAAGAAAACGAGAAGGCCC
Source organism: uncultured Ohtaekwangia sp. (assembly GCA_964571345.1). Classification (GTDB taxonomy): domain Bacteria; phylum Bacteroidota; class Bacteroidia; order Cytophagales; family Cyclobacteriaceae; genus ELB16-189. The sequence continues at coordinate 8,723 of CAZNCO010000136.1, read as the reverse complement.
AAATTACCTTCGGACGCGCCTAAGAATTTTGTCATCGGATTTCTATTCAATTTTATATCAGGCAAATCCACGCGCTTTGACCTGGAGCCAGTACTCATCCTGGAGCGCCACGATTATAAAGAATACAAACGCATTTCCATTGAAGCCGACATGGGACTGGCCTATCTCCAGTATTTAGATCAGAATTTTTATGACCGGCTGCTGCTGTTTTCCAACAAAGAAATTTTGAAATGGATGTCGGCCACGGGCAACCGTTTTATCATGGACGACCGCACCGGTTCGTGGGCGCATGCTACTGTGAAGGAGTTAAAAAATCTACGCAAACGCTACGTAGAGCTTTTGCAACCTATATGGCCGCAACTGTGTGCAGCGCCCGAACTCTTCATGCTCACGCAAGGCCGCTTTTCAGGCCACGCTACACAAGCGGTTAAACTAAGTCCTGAACCTTTTCAAATACGCATTTATGCAGAAAGTGAGAAAGGTGAAATCGTTTTACGCCCCGCAATATTGCTGAACGGAACGGAGACGCACGCTACCCTTCGCTGCGGAGTGCTGATAGAACATGAGAACGTTCTTTTTCTCCCAAAGAACACTGATACGCTCACGGTGTTGGATTTTTTCAAAACCGGACCACAACGATTTCCTCTGTCGTTAAAAAAAGAAATCACCAAAAAATATCTGTTGCCCTGGCGTGAAAAGTTTGAGGTAATTATTTCAGAGAAATTAAAAATCGAAGAGTCGCTGCCGGAAATGCAATCACGCGTGAGGCTGAGCGAGCTGAACGAGAGCAATCTGATGATCCGTGCCGAGTTTCAATACGGAAGCGAAGTGGTTGAGTACGACAACGAAACAAAACTCTTGCTGGAAGAAGGCGATCGCATTCTGATTGTAAACCGAGACAAGGCCAGTGAAAAGCAACTACACGAGTACCTGCGCTCGCTGCATAACGCGTTTTCATCACAGCGCATGAACAGCTACTACTACCTGCCTTTCGATGAGGTAATGAAGAAAGGCTGGTTCATTGCCATGATGCACAAAGTGCAGGACGAAGGTTATGCCATTCACGGTCTTTCGGATTTGAAAAAATTCCGATACAATGTTAACACACCCAAATTCAATGTATCAGTAAAAACCAAACCTGAATGGTTTGAATTAAAAGTAACTGTGCAATGGGGTGAGCAGGAAGTGCCACTGAAGGAAATCAGGCGAGCGATCCTGAATTGGCAGGACACCATCATGCTGGAAGATGGCACGCTCGGTCACATACCGGAAGAATGGGTGAAGCAATACAGCGTGCTGCTGCGCACCGGCAAGGAAGTGAACGGCAAACTGCAGGTAAGCAAACTGCATTATACGTTGCTTGACGAAATTCTTGATAAACTCGATGACAAAGGTCGTGAGGAAGTTGAAGCACGAAAGCGAAAACTCCTGGAGTACGATTCGATTGAGAAGGTCCCGCTTTCGCGGGAGATCAAAGCATCGCTCCGCCCCTACCAGCTTTCAGGGTTCAACTGGATGCAGTCGTTGGATGAATTAGCTTGGGGCGGCTGCCTTGCCGATGACATGGGACTCGGTAAAACACTACAGACAATTTCTTTCCTGCAGTTTGTGAAAGAAAAATATCCGGGCAGCACACAGTTGGTGGTGTGTCCTACCTCCCTGATCTTCAACTGGGAAAGTGAACTGAAAAAATTCTGCCCTTCGATAAAATTCCATGTGAACTACGGTGTGCAACGCGAGTTCACCGAAACACATTTCGAAGAATATGATGTAGTACTTACCAGCTACGGTCTTGTGCGCAACGATATTGATTCACTTTCCAGTTTCTTGTGGCAATACATCATCCTTGACGAAAGTCAGGCGATCAAAAATCCGGATGCGCGAATCACCAAGGCAGTTCAAAAGTTAAGATCAGTGAACAGGATTATCTTGAGCGGAACTCCTGTACAAAACAACACGTTTGATTTGTATTCACAATTCAACTTCGCGAATCCGGGACTATTGGGTAATCGTGAATTTTTCAACCGCGAATTTGCCACACCCATCGACAAAGAAGGCAATCGGGAGAAAGCCCAGCATCTGCGCAAGCTGGTTCACCCGTTTACGCTCAGACGAACGAAAGAGCAGGTAGCCAAAGATCTCCCGGAAAAGACAATCACTGTGTTATGGTGTAATATGGAAGCCGGCCAGCGCAGACTCTACAACGAAGTGCGCGATGGCTATCGTACCAGGCTTTTAAAGAAGATTGATGACGAAGGAATTGGGCGGGCAGGTATGGATGTACTCGAAGCCTTACTGCGTCTGCGTCAGATTTGCGATCACCCTGCGCTAGTACCAAATCTTATTGGTGAAGAAGAGAAACCAGGTTCCGTGAAAATAGACGAGATCATTCGTGAAGTAACCGAAAATGCCGGTGGACACAAGCTGTTGATATTTTCACAGTTCACCGAAATGCTGAAGCTCATCCAGGAACAGTTCGAAGAGAATGGTGTAAGTCATTGCTATCTTGATGGCAGCACACCCTTGAAGAAACGTCAGGAAGAAGTAGAGCGCTTTCAGTCGGACGAAACGGTAAAAGCGTTTCTTATTTCACTCAAGGCCGGAGGTGTGGGACTTAATCTCACCGTAGCGGATTATGTATACATTGTCGACCCCTGGTGGAATCCTTCTGCCGAACAGCAGGCCATCGATCGGGCACATCGCATCGGGCAAAAGCGGAGTGTATTCGCTTACAAGATGATTTGCAAAGACAGCGTAGAAGAAAGAATTCTGCAAATGCAGGAGCGCAAGAAAAAGCTCGCAGACGATCTGATACAAGAAGATGCTAGTTTTGTAAAAACACTCACGCGAGATGATGTGGCATTCTTGCTAGGTTAAAAAGTAGAAGTTCGGCCACAAATTTCGATCTGAAATCAAAAATCTCAATTCTTAAATCAAGACTCAATTCCCCCAATACGGCCCCATCAATACTTGAATTTCTTTCCAGATGGCAAGCAGCGCCTCCGTAGGTGAGTTGTATAAACTCTTCAGGTAAATCAATGCACTGCTATCTTCCGGAAGCTCATCCCGAAACCATTTGATTATATCATCCATCAACAGCATGAGTTCATTGGAGTAGTATTTAGGATAGTACTGCCTCAGCCACTCGCTTGCCCACAACAGATCAAGATATTTCATTCTTAATTAAAAATAGAATTCAAAAGAAAGATAAGACCCGTATCTTTTTTACAGAATTAAAATTCTATCAAATGTCACATTCATCTTTTAAGTGGCAAAAAATCAAAGAGCCATTTGAATACGATATATTTGTCATGTAAATAATGACTGTGAAATCATTAGACCCCCGTGTAAGTCGCCTCCCCCAAGTTGCGGAGGTGAAACCAAAAACAGCGCTCGACCAGTTTGGGACGTTCGAAGTTTTTGTTCAGGCGAAGGAAGGAAAACCTTTCCAACATGAAGGAGCTGTGCACGCACCGAACCTTGAGATGGCATACGTGCTGGCAAAGGAAACCTTTACCCGAAGGTTCACTTGCTCATCCATCTACGTAGTGGATACACGCGATGTGATGGTGTCTCCTACCACCGAGGGAAATCAAAGTGCGTACGAGCTAATCACAAATAAATCCACCACAGGCGAGAAAAAGACTTTTGAAATTTATCAATTGAATAAACGCGGCAAACAGCACGTACATGCAGGAAGTATCGAAGCTGCTTCAGCCGAAGAAGCAATGTTCCTGGCGAAAGATTTATTTGGTGCCGGCAAGATCGTTTATAATGTTTGGGCGATTGAGAAAAATAAAATCCGATTCACCTCACGCGAAGAGCAAGATCTATGGATCACGCTTCCGGAAAAGAAATTCAGGGATGCCTCGGATTACAAAGGTGGCGACAAGCTGAAAGAGTTTTTAGAGAGAATTAAAAGTTGAAGGTTAAGCCGTAAGAGATATGAATCAAGACGCACTAAAAGAACTATTGTACAAAATGGCAGATGACCTGCTTATTCTTGGTCATCGAAACAGCGAGTGGACGGGACTTGGTCCTTTACTAGAAGAAGACATCGCTTTCTCATCCATGGCTCAAGACAAGATCGGACAGAGCTATGGCCTTTACCAAATGCTTCACGACATAGGCGAACAAGAGCCTGATACTGTTGCGTTCACCCGCAATGCGAGTCAATTTCACAATTGTCAGTTAGTAGAACTTCCCAATGGCGAATATGATTTCAGTTTGATCCGTCACTTCCTATTTGATACGGCAGATGCTCTGCGTTGGGAGTTGTTGACGCAATCATCCTACGAACCACTGTCGTTGCTGGCGAAAAAAATAAAAGGAGAATTGCGCTACCATACATTGCACGCCAATACCTGGATCAAACAATTAGGTTCTGCCACCGAAGAAAGTATCTCACGACTGCAAAACTCGCTGAATGCTGCAATGCCTTACGCACTTGGAATTTTTGAAGAATCACCTTTTGAGAAAGAACTAATTTCGGAAGGAATCTTTGCAGGAGAACAAGAATTGAAAAAACGTTGGACGGTAAGAGTTGATGAAATCATCTCACAAACGCAACTTCATCTTCCCGATTGGAAAATAATCACGCCCATAGAAGGCGGCAGAAATGGCCATCACACCGAACATCTTCAACCCCTGCTGGATGAAATGAGTGAAGTATTTCGCATTGACCCGAGCGCAGAGTGGTAATTTTATTTAAGATTTTCAAAGCAAGATTACAAACACATCAAAATCTGAAATCACTTTTCTGAATTTCAAAATGCCTACGCCCATTAAAATTCAAGATTTCTCATACGACTTGCCTGATGATCGCATTGCACTATACCCGCTGGCAGAACGCGATCGGTCTAAATTACTCGTCTATCGCAAAGGAGAGATCATTCACTCCAATTTTAAACTACTAGAGAATTTCCTTCCCGAAAATTCTGTTTTGTTTTTGAACAATACAAAAGTTATTCCCGCGCGCTTACTCTTCAAAAAAGAAACAGGAGCTGTTATTGAAATTTTTCTACTCGACCCGGTGTGGCCCTCTCCTATCGTGGCGCTGGCGATGGAAGTAAAAGCTAAGGCGCAGTGGCATTGCACTATCGGGAACCTGAAACGATGGCCAGCCAATTCCGAATTAAAAATCACAACTGACAAATTTTCGCTTGAAGCAAAGCTGGTAGATCGTGAAAAAGGGACTGTTGAATTTGCATGGACTCCCGCTCTTTCATTCGCGGAAGTAGTTCAGAAGGCTGGCGCAATTCCATTGCCTCCGTATTTGCATCGGGCAGCCGAGCCTTCTGATAAGGAGCGCTATCAAACCGTTTACTCAAAAAAAGACGGAGCTGTAGCTGCACCCACTGCAGGCTTGCATTTTACTGAAAATGTATTTGCATCGCTTCAAAACAAAAATATTCTTACAGACTACCTCACTCTTCACGTAAGTGCAGGCACTTTTCAACCTGTGAAAGCAGAAGATGCAACAGAACATATCATGCACAATGAACAGGTGGTGATAACGAGGCAAAACATTGAAAATCTTTTGACCAACAAAACAATTACAGCGGTTGGCACCACATCCATGCGCACATTGGAAAGTATCTACTGGTACGGGGTTAAATTATTGAGCGATGATTCCTCACCTTTTGTTATTCATCAACAGGATGCTTATACGTTAACACCTTCCTCACGGGAAGATGCTTTGCGCGCTGTGTTAGAAAAAATGCAGGAAGAAAATACAGATCAGATTCTTGGCGAAACATCCATCTACATTATTCCGGGTTATCAGTTCCGCATTGTGGATGCCGTCATTACTAATTTTCATCAACCCGGTTCTACGCTGATTCTTTTAGTAGCTGCTTTTGTAGGTGAAGATTGGAGAAAAATTTATCAGGAAGCCCTTGCCAATGACTATCGTTTTCTAAGTTATGGCGATAGCTCACTACTATTCCGAAAGGAGTAGAATTTGTTTTCCGGCAAAAGGTACTAGGTAAAAAAGTCAAAGGACTGAGAAACTAGTCTTTGCCATAATCAACAGGCGAACACCAAACACGAAAAGACAAATACCTACTACCAGGTTCATTACCATCATGAACTTCACCGTCATTATTTTTCTCAAGCGGCCTGCCAGAAATGCTTTCAATAAATCGGTTGAGAAGACAGTCACTAAAAGGGAAGTGAAGAAAATCAAAAACTCAAACCCAGTGGAATAGCCAAAGTCGATGGTTGCAACCGAGATCGTGCCAATCCAGAAAATCAAAACCGTGGGCGTGATACCATTGATTACGAAACCTTTGGAAATATACTTCAGCGGCTTTGTTTCATGAGCAGATTGAACCGAAACAATGTTGGACATACGTGACTTGACAAAAATATGATACACACCAAAGCCAATTAGGATGGCACCTCCGATGTAAGCCATGTACATTTTGGCAGTCGGTTCACTTAAAAACTGAAACAAGCCAAAATAACAAATGGCCACATAGAGTGTGTCACTCAGGGAAACGCCAACGGCCACCAATAAGCCATTGATAAAACCTCGTTCAGCACTGGTCTGAATAATCGTAAAGAACACGGGCCCAATCAAAAACGCTAGCAGAAGACCAAGTTGTATGCCTTTAAGCACGATCGCCATAAGCACTAGTTATTAAAAGTTTTAGTTATTCTGAAGCCCATCACAATCAACTTTCTCGATCAGCTCTTCACAAAAGCCAACCATTCATCCAGCTGAGCATTTTTCAATACCCGCGGAAATTTATTCTGGCCTCCTACTTTGCCTTTTGATTCCATCCAATCATAAAATTTTTGGATCGGCAGTACGTCTACAATCACTTGTTTCAAAGCCGCGCTCCGCTCTACCGCATAATCGTCATTCAACTCTTTGAGATGCTGATCAATTTTTTCCTTCAGCACTTTAGCATCCACTTTATCATCCGTGCCTACAAACCAGTGATGTGCAAAGAGCGAATCATGCGGAATACCTGCCACTGTAAATTCCTTGATCGAAATGTTCAATTCGTTTGAAACAAGTTCCACTGCCTTGTTCATGTTATCTACTGAAAGATGCTCGCCACACAAACTCAGGAAGTGTTTGGTGCGACCGGTGATCACAATTTCAGACTCCTCCAGAGAAGTAAACTTGATTACATCGCCAAGCAAATAGCGCCAGGCGCCCGAGCAGGTTGATAATAATAAAGCATATTCTTTTCCTTCTTCTACTTGATCGATCAACAATGTTTCAGCATCGGGTTTGATTTCGCCTGAAGGCAAAAAGTTTTTATCATCGAACGGCACAAACTCGTAGAACAATCCATTGTTCAAAACAAGGCGCATTGTTTTTCGTTTTGGCAAAGCCTGGTAGGCAATGAAGCCTTCTGACGCCAGATAGGTTTCAATGTAATAAATCGGGCGACCTAAAAGTCTCTCAAAACTCTTTCGATAAGGATCCATCGAAACGCCACCATGCACATACACGCGCAGGTTGGGCCATATATCATGAATATTTTTTACGTGATAGTGTGCAATGATTTTCTCAATCAGAATTTGAATCCAGGCAGGCACGCCAACAATGATTCCGATGTCCCAATCCTTTGCCTTGCGTACAATCTGGTTAAGTTTTGCATCCCAGTTGGTACTTTTGGCGATTTTTTTTCCAGGTTTATAAAAATGCTGAAACCAAAACGGCAAACGCGCAGCCTGAATCCCGCTAAGGTCGCCCTCAAACACATTTCCCTTCTTGTTAAGGTGCGTGCTACCTCCAATCATCAGAATACCTGCCTCAAACAAAGACGAAGGTAAATCATATTTTGAAAGCGAAATGATCTGGCGAATGCTGGTGCGCTGTATCGCTTTCGTCATTTCTTTTGTAACGGGTATGTGCTTGGATGCGGACTCTGATGTTCCCGAGCTAAGGGCAAAATATTTAATCCGACCAGGCCAGCAAATATTTTTTGCTCCCTTCAGGGCCAGATGCCACCAGTCTTTATAAATTTTGTTGTAGTCGTGGATGGGCACATTGTGTTTAAAGGCTTCGTAAAATGCCTTGTCACCTTTTCTAAACTTTGGAAGGATAGAATCGAAATCATAATACTTACCAAACTCCGTGCTACTGGCCGTGATCATCAGCTCTTTAAGTTCTTCTTTCTGCAAATCGAAGGGACTCGAATATTCCTGCTGAAGGTTTTCGCGAAGTTTAATACCTTTTTTAAGCAACGTTCCGATGATGGCCATAACTTTGTAGGATAATCTTGCCAATTTATAAAAAATGGATGTTAGAAGTCATATTAAATTTTATACCGAAGAGTTGGCCCGGCACCATTGCAAACTTGTAGCCGTTAGTAAAACCCATCCGGTGGAGGCAATACAGGAAGCATATGACGCAGGGCAGCGCATCTTTGGCGAAAACAAAGTGCAGGAGCTTACGCAAAAGCAGCCACACTTACCCGCTGATATTCAATGGCATTTGATTGGCCACCTGCAAACCAATAAAGTAAAATACATTGCCCCCTTTGTGTCACTCATTCATTCTGTTGACAGCACCAAGCTGCTTGACGAAATAAACAAGCAAGCCAAAAAAGTAAATCGTGTGATTGAGTGCTTGTTGCAAGTTTATATTGCCGATGAAGAAACAAAGTTTGGATTTAATGAAACGGAACTTCTAAACTTGATCTCATCTGCCGAGCTTTCAAAAATGGGCGCTCTGATTAAAGAAACGGCCGACGGCCTGG
>CAZNCO010000135.1:0-9429 GCA_964571345.1 uncultured Ohtaekwangia sp. | reverse complement strand
GTGTACCAGGAAGGTTCTGCTGTGTTCAAATTTGCTGTAACAAACATGGCAGATGTAGCTGCACAAGTAGCCGAACGAAATCATTTAACTGCCGATAAAATAAATTGGCTGGTTCCCCACCAGGCCAACAAACGAATCATCGATGCTACGGCAAACCGCGTTGGCATCAGCGAAGACAAGGTGATGATGAACATTGAAAAGTATGGCAACACTACCGGTGGCACCATCCCCCTCCTGCTATGGGATTACGAAAAGAAGCTGAAGAAAGGCGACAACCTCATTCTGGCTGCCTTTGGTGGCGGCTTTACCTGGGGCGCCATTTACGTAAAGTGGGCTTATTAATCCCCTGCTTCGTTAGCAAATCTCATTTTGAATTTTACATTTGTGAACTTAAATTTTGAAATTATTTAATCATGGCAACGGTATCTGACCTAAGTAAAGGAAGTTTTATTCGCTACAATGGAGAAGTAGTTCAAGTGGAAGAACTTCAGCACCGCACACCTGGCAATTTGCGTGCGTTTTATCAAATCAAAATGCGAAATGTTCGCAATGGAAAAATAGTTGAAAACCGCTTTCGCCCGGGTGATGCCGTAGATCAGCTTCGTGTTGAAACAAAAGAATATCAATACCTCTATCAAGATGGTGACAGCCTTGTATGTATGGACAACCAAACCTATGAGCAAATTTATCTTGACAAAGTACTCCTCGGAGAGTCTGTTAATTACATCAAGGAAGGCGTGACTCTTCTGATTGCTTTCGAAAACGGAACATTACCTATCACCGCAGAGGCTCCAGCGCATGTGGTTGTAAATGTTACCTACACAGAGCCAGGTATTGCTGGCGATACAGCTACTCGCACATTGAAGCCGGCTACTATTGAAACCGGGGCGGAAATCCGGGTGCCTCTTTTTGTGAATACTGGAGACAACATCAAGATTAAGACCGCAACAGGCGAATATGTTGAACGCGTAAAAGAATAACCCGATGGCCTCCAAAAAAACGACCGGAACTAAAAAGGAAAAACCTTCTGAAACCCTAACCCAAACGGAAATGAAAACCACTGAAATCAGGGACCTGATCGATTTTATCGCTCAATCAGGTTTGAATGAAGTTGACATCGAAACAAAAGAATTAAAGCTTCACGTAAAACGCGAGCCGGATCAGAAAGTATTGAAGTCTGCTGCCCCTGCCGTAATGGCTCCGCCTGTTGCAATCGCTGCAGCACCAGCACAGCCCGTAGTGGCTCAGCCAGTAGCAGCTGCTGCGGCTCCTAAAGCAGAGAAACCTGCGGCCAGCGGAAAAAATACAGTGGAAATAAAATCACCTATGATCGGAACGTTCTACCGTTCTTCCAATCCTGACTCACCTCCATTTGTTTCGGTTGGAGACAAAGTTTCAAAAGGCCAGGTGGTATGTATTATTGAGGCAATGAAATTGTTCAATGAAATTGAATCTGAGGTTTCTGGTACGATCATCAAGGCTGCCGTTGAAAATTCATCACCTGTAGAGTACGATCAGGTATTGTTCGTAGTAGAACCCGATTAATTCAACCCGAAGATTTAAGAATTTGGATTTTGGATTGATCGTTATACTGGAAAATCTTCATTCTTAAATCAAAACTCAAAAATCGAAAACATGTTTAAGAAAATATTAATTGCCAACCGGGGTGAAATTGCTTTGCGTGTGATACGTACGTGCAAAGAGATGGATATCAAAACGGTTGCGATCTATTCTACAGCCGATCGCGAAAGCCTGCATGTACGCTTTGCAGATGAAGCCGTTTGCATCGGCCCCGCTCCCAGCAAAGATTCTTACCTGAACATCCCGCGAATAATATCAGCCGCTGAGATTACCAATGCGGATGCGATTCACCCGGGATATGGATTCCTTTCGGAACGCGCAGAATTTTCGGCCATATGCCAGGAGTATGGTATTAAATTTATCGGCCCCACACCTGCCATGATCAATGCGATGGGAGACAAATCCACCGCAAAGGATACCATGAAGAAAGCGGGTGTACCAACGATTCCTGGCTCAGATGGATTGTTAAGTTCCATCGAAGAAGGAATGGAAATCGCCCGGCAGATCAAATATCCCGTGATTGTAAAAGCAACTGCGGGTGGCGGTGGCAAAGGCATGCGGATCATCAATGATGAGAGTGAATTCAAAAAAGCATGGGACGATGCCAAGCGTGAAGCAGGTGCTGCATTCGGGAACGATGGTCTTTATCTTGAGAAGTTTGTCGAAGAACCACGCCACATCGAAATTCAAGTAGTGGGCGATCAATATGGAAAAGTTTGCCACTTGTCGGAGCGTGACTGCTCTGTGCAGCGCAGGCACCAGAAGCTGGTAGAAGAAACTCCTTCCCCAATCATCAGCCAGGAATTGCGTGAGCGCATGGGCGAAGCTGCCATCAAGGGAGCAAAAGCAATTAACTATGAAGGAGCCGGAACGATAGAATTCCTGGTTGACAAGCATGGCGACTTCTACTTCATGGAAATGAATACACGCATCCAGGTAGAACACCCGATCACAGAAGAAGTGACAAACTATGATTTGATCAAAGAACAAATCAAAGTGGCTGCAGGTGTGCCTATCTCTGGCAAAAACTATTTCCCTCAATTGTATTCGATGGAGTGCCGCATCAATGCGGAAGATCCTGCAAACGGCTTCCGCCCTTCTCCCGGAAAAATCCTTAACCTTCACAAGCCGGGTGGACATGGCGTGCGTGTAGATAGCCACGTGTACGCTGGCTATACGATTCCACCCAATTATGACTCCATGATTGGCAAGCTGATCGTAACTGGTCAATCCAGGGAAGAAGTGATTACACGCATGAAGAGAGCGCTGAGTGAATTTGTAATTGAAGGCGTGAAGACTACTATTCCTTTCCATCTCGCATTGATGGACAATGCTATTTTCCGCTCAGGAAAGTTCACCACTAAATTCCTGGAGACAGATTTTGATTTCTCGCAACTAAAATAAGAACAGGATTAAACCGAATAAAAAAGCTTTCCCCACGAGGAAGGCTTTTTTTATTTTATAGCTGCACAACAAACTAATCAGTGTTAGCAAACTGTTATCGATTGCTGAATTTATTGACATCTGTTTTTCTCCAACTAAAAGATCATTTACTAACTTGGGCTAAAATTATTCTGAAATGAAATCGCCATTTAAATGCAATTCCATCCAACGCGATGACAGGTTGGCGATTCAATTTGGACCTAACAAAAAACTTTAACAGATGAAAACCATCAACGACATCAACTTTGCAGGAAAGCGTGCCCTCATCCGTGTTGACTTTAATGTGCCACTCGATAAAAGTTATAATGTTACGGATGATAATCGCATTCGTGCAACGATTCCAACTTTGAAGAAGATTTTAAAGGATGGCGGAAGCTGCATCCTGATGTCACACCTGGGAAGACCCAAAGAAGGACCGGAAGAAAAATATTCATTGAAACACACCATCTCCACTACCGAAGCACTGCTGGGCACAAAAGTGAAATTTGCCGGTGACTGCATTGGCGATGAAGCGTATACCCTTTCAGCTGCCTTGAAACCTGGTGAAGTATTGATACTTGAAAATCTGCGCTTCTACAAGCAAGAAGAAAAGGGAGATCTCGCCTTCGCAGAGAAGCTTTCAAAGCATGGTGATGTCTACGTCAACGATGCTTTTGGTACCGCGCACCGCGCACATGCCAGTACAACCATTGTGGCACAATTCTTCAAAGACAAATGTGCAGGGTATGTGATGGCCGCTGAACTGGATAACGCTAAGAAAGTGATGGAGAAAGCCGAGAAGCCTTTTACAGCCATCATGGGTGGAGCCAAAATCTCCGATAAAATTTTAATCATCGAGAAGCTCCTTGATAAAGTAAATCACCTGATCATCGGAGGTGGAATGTCTTACACATTCTTCAAGGCATTGGGCGGACAAATTGGAAAATCATTGGTAGAAGAAGATAAACTCGACCTGGCCAAGGAGCTTATCCAAAAAGCAAAATCAAAAGGCGTAGAACTTCACTTGCCAATCGATTCTATCATAGCCGACAAATTTGACGCTCAGGCTAATACTGACATATCCAACAACAACAGCATTAAGGCAGATTGGATGGGATTGGATATTGGCCCACAATCACGCGAAGTGTTTTCTAAAATCATTGAGTCATCAAAGACCATTTTGTGGAATGGCCCGATGGGCGTATTTGAAATGGAAAAGTTTGAAGGTGGCACAAAATCAGTTGCCGAAGCCGTAGTGCGCGCAACAGGTAAGGGCGCATTCTCACTCATTGGCGGTGGTGATTCCGCAGCTGCCGTAGCAAAGTTTGGCTTCGAAGAAAAAGTAAGTTATGTATCTACAGGTGGTGGTGCTTTACTGGAATACTTTGAAGGAAAAGTATTACCAGGTGTAAAAGCATTGGAATAAAACCTCAATACCAAGTCGCTGAAACGCCAAGGCTGTAAAGAAGCATCAAATCTCTTTGCGCCTTGGAGTCTTTGTGTGAAAAAGTATCCTTGAAAAAGCCTTTTACCGATTCTGAAAAGACCAACCTCTCTTCTAAATATCCCCCAACTGCGGCCGGATGATTATTTCCTCTACCACACTCCTATCCGAAATCGCGTAAGCATTAAAAACAACTTCGGCTATATCCTCTGGTTTCATAAATCGTTCTTCGGGTAAATCAACTCCTTCCCAACTGCTCGTGAAGGTGGCGCCTGGCATTACAGCAGTCACACGGATACCGGATTCTTTCAACTCTTCACGCAGGCACTTTGAAAAGCCAAGTAGCGCAAATTTGGTAATCGCATATGAGCCTCCGTTCTTATACGCTGTAAAGCTAGCGATAGAGCACATGTTAAATATTGATCCCCTCCGATGGGCAATCATGGTACCCACGAGTCCACGTGTAGTGTAATAGGCGCTGAACAGATTTGCATCAATCATTTTCTCTAACGCTCCTTCGGGCTCCTCTACTATTTTGCCAGGTGTAAAATAACCTGCATTATTCACCAGCACGTCAATGGGGCGCTGGAGAGAAATGACATATTCACAAAATGATTTAACCTGTTTTTTATCAGCCATATCAGCGGCTTGTGTATAAACCTTTATGGCATATTTTAATTCCAGCTCTCGCCTTAAATCTGCCAGGTCAGATGTTGTTCGGGCACTCACCACGGCATCAAAGCCGGCTTGCGCAAAACGTTCAACAATTGCTCTTCCAATTCCTTTTGTAGCACCTGTAACCACCACCAGTTTGTTCATGGGAATTTATTTTATCTTTGGGCAATATAGCATTTCAACTTTACAGATTAGATGACTGGTTTCGGCAAGTTTATGATGTTTCTCGGATCACTTTTCGTGCGTAGAGAAACGTTTGCTACCTATTACAAACTCGTGCTTGACGAGTGCATCCAGATTGGCATCAACTCTATTTTTCTTTTTGTGCTGGTCTCCTCGTTCATGGGCGCTGTTACCACTGTTCAGACAGCTTTTAACATGGTGAGTCCGCTAATCCCGCGGTTCGTGATCTCGCAGGTAGTACGGGAGATGACGGTACTGGAATTAGCACCCACCATCATGGCAATTATCTATGCGGGCAAAGTAGGATCCAGCATGGCAGGAGGCCTCGGAACCATGCGAATTACTGAGCAGATCGATGCCCTTGAGGTAATGGGGATTAATTCCTCTTCCTACCTGGTGCTTCCAAAAATTATTGCCTCTGTAATGATGTATCCTTTGTTGGTTATCCTGGCTGGAGTATGTGCATTGGTGAGTGGCTATGTCCTGGCAGTTTTCTCCGGCATTCTCACGCCTACCGAATACGTTGATGGGATTCGGTATTCCTTCAATGACTTTGGAATCACCTATGCGCTTATCAAGTCAGTCGTATTTGCATTTTTGATTTCGTCCATCTCTTCGTACAAAGGGTATTTCACACAAGGCGGTGCCCTGGAAGTTGGCATTGCAAGCACCGAAGCTGTTACCACCAGCGTAATTGCTATCTTATTATCCGATTATGTGTTAACAGATTTGCTGCTGAACCGATGATCAAGATTAAAAACATATCCAAGTCATTTGGCGACAGAATGGTTCTGGATGGCGTAAGCGCTGAGTTTGAGAAAGGAAAAACAAACTCAATCATTGGCTCAAGCGGTACAGGAAAAAGCGTTTTACTCAAATGCATTGTCGGCCTGCTGAATCCGGATACCGGAAGTGTATTTTACGATCTCCGGAATTTCACGGAAGCCGACAAGGACATGAAATCTGAAATCAGGCGCGAGATTGGCATGTTGTTTCAAGGCGGAGCATTGTTCGATTCCAAAAACGTAGAACAAAACGTCATGTTCCCGCTGGATATCCTCACCAAAATGCCTTTGGATGAAAAACAGGACCGCGCGAATCTCTGCCTCAAAAGAGTTGGCTTGGAGAATGCCAATAAAAAAGCTGTGTCTGAGCTGAGCGGGGGAATGAAAAAACGGGTGGGCATTGCCCGTGCCATCGTTAACAATCCGAATTATCTCTTTTGCGATGAACCGAATTCGGGTCTCGATCCGCAAACATCCATTTTGATTGACGAACTCATTCACGAGATCACCCACGAGCTGGATATCACCACCATTGTGGTTACACACGACATGAATTCTGTAATTGGAATTGGTGAGAAAATCATTTTCCTCTACAAAGGCCACAAAGTCTGGGAAGGCAGCAACGATGAGATCACAAACTCTGGCGTAAAAGAATTCAACGACTTTGTATTTGCAAACAAAGTGATGAGTGCCTTGCGGCAAAAATAAAATCACTCATACCGCAGACTCCTTACTGGATTTACCATGGCCGCTTTCACCGCATGGTAGCTTACGGTAGCAATCGCAATTACAAAACACATGGCCGAAGATAAAATCAAGGTCAGGATTCCTACTTCAACATGATATGCGTATGTGCCAAGCCACCAATTCATAAAATACCAACCCAGCGGGCAACCGATCAAGGCTGAGGCCAACACCAGCCACGCAAACTCTTTCGACATCAACTGAACCAGCAACGGAACACTGGCGCCCATCACTTTTCGCACCCCCAGTTCTTTTGTTCGCTGCTCTGCCGAGAACGCAGAGAGTCCGAATAACCCAAGGCAGGAAATAATTACCGACAGCACCGAAAAGCAGTTGAATAATTTTCCAAACCGGTCTTCATTCTTGTAAAGATTATCCCAATCCTGATCAAGAAGATTTGATTCAAATGGATAAGACGCTGCATATTGTCGATTAACCTTCTCCAGTGCTGCCAAAGCCTGAGTTCTCTGCCCCTCTTTATATCGAACAAAAACAACATTAAACCATCCCGGATCATACAGCATAAACAACGGTTCCACTTTTGAATGAACTGACTGAAAATGAAAATCCTTTACTACGCCAATGATTTTTCCTTTCCGCTTCTCCCATAGTGTAAGGGGTTGATCAATGGCATTTTCAAAACCCATAGCTTTTGCGGCCGCCTCGTTCACAATAAAGTTCACCGTATCCGTGGAAAATTCTTGTTTGAAGGATCTTCCTGCCTTCATCGTCATCCCTAGTGTTTCAATAAAGTTGAAATCCACTGAAAAATTGGAGAACAGAATTTTCTCATTTGGATCTTTGCCTTCCCAAACAAGGCCTGACGTAGAATTACCGAAGTCTATCGGGTTGGCACTCGACAGGGATGCCACTTGGATAGCAGGGTCTTTCATTAACTGATCGCGAATCGCATCAATGTGTTTGTTCATGTCTCCCTTCATCCATAGATAGGCAACATTCTGCCGTTCCATGCCAATGTCTTTGTCTTTGATGAAATTGAGTTGATTGAATACAACCAACGTGCAAATGAGTAGCACAATAGATAATGAAAATTGGGTGACAACCAACACTCTCCTGAAACGCGAAGCAGCCTTTCCACTTTTCAGCTGACCTTTTAAAACTTTCGCTGGAGAAAACTTCGATAAATACAATGCTGGATAGCTTCCCGATAATAATCCGGTAAACAAAACAATGAAAACAAAAATGACGAGGTGTGTCCCACTCAGCAGATTCATCGAAAGCTGCTTCCCGGAAAGTTCATTAAACATAGGCAACAGCAAAAAGCTGATCAGTAACGCCAACATGGCAGAGAATGCTACCATGATCATGGATTCGCTCAGAAACTGGAACGAGAGTTGCCCGCGCATCGCTCCAACGGTCTTTCGTAATCCTACTTCCTTCGCACGTTTTGATGCTTGTGCCGTAGTGAGATTCATGAAGTTGATGCTCGCAATCACCAGCACCAAAATTCCAACAACAAAGAAAATCCGAACGTACTCAATCCGCCCGCCCGTTTGAACTCCATTTTTGTATTCGCCATGCAAGTAGGCATCTTTTACCAACTGAAGAAACAAGTCTGTGTTTTTGCTTTCGTCTGTATGATGATCAATTTCATGTTTCAATTTCTCTCCGAATGCGACTGGGTCTGCTTGTGCAGAAAGTAAGATATTGGTGCGGATGTTATTGTTACCCCACTGATCCATCCAGCTTTTGTTCTTTTCAAAAAACCATTCAAATGGAATCAGGAAGTCAAATTGAATGGATGAGTTCACGGGTATAGGCTGCAACAGGCCCGTAACCGTAAAACTTTCTCCAGCATCCATGACCAACACTTTACCCATGGGATCGTCCGTTCCAAAGAACTTTTCCGCCATCTTTTTGCTGATCACTACGGAATGGCGATCTTTTAAACAAGTATTTAAGTCGCCTTTGAGGAGCGGAAAAGTATGCATCAATATAAAATCCGGATCTACAAATCTTCCTTCTTCATAAAAACTGCTTTCTTTAAACTGAAATAATCTCCGCTCGGGCCAGGTGATCCGCGTGGCTAACTCAATTTCCGGAAACTTCTCTTTAATGGCTGGAGCCATCGGGCCGGGCGTAGAACTAAAAGTGAAAATAACGCCATTGCTGTAGTGCTGATTCTCCATCACCTTATAAAGCCGGTCTTTCTTTTCATGGAAAGCATCAGTAGTCAGTTCATCCGCTACCCACAGAAAGATTAAAAGGCTACAGGAAATTCCCGCTGCAAGGCCGGCAATATTGAGAAAGGAAAATCCCTTGTTACGAAGAATATTTCGCAGGGCAACCAGCAGGTAATTGTATATCATATCAAATCAAGTTAACAGCGCAAAGACGAACAAACTCTTTCAAGGTTGCTTTTCAATACCCGACTTTTCCAACTTGGTTACAGCCTCCAAATAAAATTTCAAGAGTACTGCCACAGCTATGCCTGTAAACTTAGATTGACAGTCACAGAATACTTTCTTCTTTTACTTCTACGTTGACTTTATGGTTCAAAGAATCATTTTGCTTAAACCCAATCACCCCTTAACTTTACAGGCTCAACATGAAAAAAGTCGCATTCTATACGCT
>CAZNCO010000134.1:0-9565 GCA_964571345.1 uncultured Ohtaekwangia sp. | reverse complement strand
TCTTACAGAACAGAGCAGGCCATTGAAGCCATTTGTAACTACATGGTTACAGCCAGGTACATTGGTAGCCACAATTGGCTTAGCCATGCTTGCGGCTTCCAACAAGGTGCGAGGCGCTCCCTCGCGATAAGAGGGGAGTACAATGCAATCTGCATTTTGAATGTGAGGCCTCACATCGTTAACTTTTCCAAGATATTCAATCACTCCACTATCAATCCATTCCTGGATCTCTTCGATGGCAATACCTCGCTTGTGCGCGGGGTCTTTGGCGCCTAATAGCTGAAACCTTGCTTCGATGCCTTTTGACTTCAAAAGGCGAATTGCTTCGATGTATTCTTTAATGCCCTTATCTTTTATGATCCGGGAGATCATTAGGAAAGTAAAGGGGGTGTTTCTTTTGAAGGGAGTTTGCTTGAATTTTTCCAAATCAATACCAGATCCTGGAAGTAAATCACATTTTACCCTCGAAATCAGCCTTTTCTCGAGGAAGATAGCGCGATCATCAGGGTTTTGGAAGAACACTTTCTTGGGAAAAAGGAATGCCAGGCGGTATAAGCCAATTGCAACTTGAGAGACCAATCCTTTTTTCAAGAAGATGGTACCCAAGCCACAAACATTGTTTACAGAGGGTATATTTAACAAAGCAGCTGCTAACGTTCCGTAAACGTTCGGTTTTACGGTGAAATGAAGAACTACATCCGGTTTATACTTGCGATAAACAGAAAAAAGCTCAAATACCAGCAGAAAATCCTTGATTGGGTTGGCTCCGCGGCTATCCATCTTAAGGTCATGGTGGAGGCAACCAGCTTCCACCAAAAAATGGGTATACTCGTCATGAGGAGCAATCGTAATTACTTCATGACCTTCATTGATCAAAGTTTTGACCAAATTCATCCTGAAATTATAAATATTCCAGGAAGTGTTTAATACAATTGCAACTCTCATTAGCCAACTACTCTTATGGATTTACAATTCAAAGCTATGTTTTAGATACTAAAATCTCCGTTTTTTCATAAAACTACCTACCTACATCTCGCAAACTTACAAAAAAGTAACCTTACGGGAAATGATGTTTTGGATTTAAAAGTATGTTTGTAGTTAGCAATATGAATAACCTTAACGAAGCAGTTTTGGTGAGCTTGGCCTCGCCAAAAGATAGACCAGAAGAAATAACTGAACACTTGGATGAACTCGCATTCCTAGCAGAAACAATTGGCATAAACGCGATTGAGAGATTCATACAGAAGCTGCCTCATCCTGATGTTAGGACATTTGTAGGGAAGGGAAAATTAGAAGAGATCAAAAGATTTGTTTCTTCCAAACAAGTAAAGAATGTTCTTTTTGATGATGATCTTAGTCCTTCTCAACTGCGAAACCTTGAGAAGGAATTGAACTCTGCTGACAAAGAAATGAAAGTACGGATTTATGATCGTTCACTCTTGATACTAGATATTTTCTTGATGCGAGCGCAAACAGCTCAAGCTCGCACGCAGGTTGAACTTGCCATGAATCAATACTTATTGCCTCGCCTCACTCGCATGTGGACTCACCTTGAGCGCCAGCGAGGCGGTACCGGTTCTCGTGGTGGTGCAGGAGAGAAGGAAATTGAAACCGATCGAAGAATTGTGCGGAATGAAATTTCAAAACTAAAGGAAGATCTCAAAAAGATTGAAAAACAACGTGAGACGCAACGGAAATCACGAAGTAATGTGGTGCGAGTTGCCCTGGTGGGATATACCAATGTCGGCAAAAGCACCTTGATGAATCTTTTATCAAAAGCAGATGTAAAAGCAGAAAACAAACTCTTTGCCACTGTAGATGCCACGGTGAGAAAAGTGGTTTTAGGAAATATTCCGTTCTTGTTATCTGATACCGTTGGATTTATTAGAAAGCTACCACATCATTTGATTGAGTCTTTCAAGTCTACCCTGGATGAAGTACGCGAGGCCGATTTATTAATTCACGTTGTGGATATGGCGCATCCTTATCATGAAAATCACATTGAAGTTGTTAAAAATACCCTGGTTGAAATTGGGGCAGGAAATATTCCAACCATCCTTGTCTTAAATAAGATCGATAAGGTTAAAGACGAAATAGCGGATGTGGATATGGAAGCATTGGCGGCTAAGTATCGGCAGCATGGCTTTACGAACATTGTTTTTATTTCTGCATTTACAAAAGAGAATATTCCTCAGTTAAGGCAGCTCATGTTGAATGAGATACTTAAAAAGCACCTGACCATCTATCCTAACTTTGTGGCTCAAAGCGCTTAAAACTGAAAATAAATAAATGGTTGTATGGCTGATGATTTTGTTTGCATCACTAAATAAATAGTAAGGGCCAATAGGAGCGACTGAACAACGTGTGGCATTTGAATAAACAAATTTTCGGTAGCTCGCTCCAATTGTCGAGGGAGAAAATGCAGAATATAGCCGAAAATTAACAGGGTCATGACAGGTAAGTATCCAAAAATAAATCCTATAATAACTTCTGGCTTAAAGTGAAATGCAATCTGATTGATCACACTTGAAGCCAGTTCCATTGATGAGGCTCTAAAAAAAATCCAGCAGAAACAAACAAAGTGAAAAGTTAATAACAGCCCAGCATATTGAAAGACTTTGTTTGTTTTAAGAGTTTTAAAGCCAGCCAGATCGTTTAGCATCTTTTCAATTGCTAAGGCACATCCATGAAGCCATCCCCACAAAATGAACCGAAAGGAAGCGCCATGCCATAAACCGCCAAGCAACATTGTCAAAATTAGGTTTAGGTAAGTTCTCCATTTTCCTTTCCTATTTCCACCAAGTGATATGTATAAATAATCCTTCAGCCATGATGACAACGAGATGTGCCATCTCCGCCAGAATTCGGTAATGCTTTTTGATTGATATGGAGAGTCAAAGTTTTCTAGAAAGTGAAATCCCAGCAACAACGCGATACCGATTGCCATATCTGAGTACCCTGAAAAATCACAATAGATTTGCAAAGCGTATCCGTAAACAGCCATCAGGTTTTCAAAACCTGTGTATAGCGTAGGAGCATCAAAAACTCGATCAACAAAATTGATGCTGATGTAATCTGAGATGACGGCTTTTTTAAAAAGCCCTGTGCAAATCAGAAAAAGCCCTCTTCCCAGCATTTGTTTTGATACAAAGGTTGGTTGATGAATTTGAGGCAAGAAATCCGAGGCGCGTACGATTGGCCCGGCAACCAATTGTGGGAAGAAAGAAACAAAAAATGCATAGTCAAGAAGATTATTGGCGGGCGTTAATCGTTTTCTGTAAACGTCAATCGTATAGCTCAATGATTGAAAGGTAAAAAATGAGATTCCTACAGGTAGGAAAATATCGATTGGCTCGAAACTGACTTCTGCAAGAGAGCTGAATATCTCGTGGAAAAAATTAGTGTATTTATAATAGCCCAGCATTCCCAGATTTGTCACGAGGCTAAGCATCATCAGGCTATATCTTTTCCAGTAGAGTTTTGTTTGATGAATCCATTTCGCCAGAAAAAAATCGACAACGGTGATAAGGATGAGAAGAATAAAATAAACGCCACTGGATTTGTAATAGAAATAAAGCGAGAAGAGGGTTACGAATACTATTTTCGGCTTATCCGTTTTGCTTAGCAGAGCGTAAACGCTGAGAAACAGCAGGAACAAAAATAGAAAAAAGCCACTGTTGAAAATCAAGGGCTGATCTTCATGATACACGAACTGACTGAAAAGTTTATGGATGTCGATGTTGAACATAATTTTTATAACCATTCATCAGCGCATGAAATAGCAACTTTCCTTGAAGATCGTAACCTTCTTTGGTTGAATGAATTCCGTCCAACTGTAAGAGGCCAAATTTTTTCCATCTATCAGCAGAATGTTTTCCGCCTAAAATCTCATACAAATCCCATAACGCAACGCCCTTTTGCGTCTCTTTTCGGATCATCGCACCCACTTCTTCAACGCCTGGATTTCTCCTTGTTTTCTTTTTGTAAAAATCAGAAGGTGTGGAGATCAAGAATGTTGTTGCTGGACAATATTTTTTGAGTTGAGTGATAAACTCGTCTACTTGCTTTGGAAGACCCTTGTCGATATTGGGCTCATCCATTGCTTCATTTGTGACGATAGAAATGATAATCAGGTCAGGACTCAACTGATTGCACTGCTCACAGAAGTATGCTGATGCCTGGTAGTGTTTAAACTTAGCACCATTTCCGCCTATGGAATGATAAATTATTCCTGGCTGATCATTCCAATACGATACTCCAAATAGCGTAAAATGGTTTTGGTATAACGCTGATTTTTGTGTTTCAAATTCGAGGTAATTAACGGCATAGGGGAGACGGATTTTTGTAAAATTCCTTTCTCCATCGTTAGCGTATGACCCAGCATATGCAAGTTCGGTGTTGGTAGAATCTCTTATGATTAAATTATAACTTGACGAGTCTTTTTTGAAAAAAACGGTAAGGTTAGTACTTGAATACGGAAGGGAGGGATTGTTTTTTAGACGAATAGAAAATTTGGCGTTTTTTTGTTGCGTCCTAATAGTGGCTGCGCCAATGCCTATCGGCAACGGATTGTCTGTGAAGACAATTCGTTTGGACTCCCATACTGATTTCGTTGAGGAGCGAATATTCATGGGCTCATTGGTTTTTGCGATGCGTCCGGGGAAAATTAACCCGCGGCCTCCGTTTCCGAATTCTTTTTGTAAAAGTTGACGCACGGTGTTTGTAAGAAAATCTGCCTGAATGTGGGAGTCACCTATATGAACAATGTTTACCTGATGTTTCTGTTTCTTAATACCGTACAGTTTTTCAAAAAATGGGTTGAGCGCTGACGAGTAGGTAATGGTATCGTTCTGCAATTGAATGAAGCCTGGGATTTTTTGTGAAGACATCGTCAAAGAATCCTGAGCCATTGTGGTGTGAAGGCAAAGATAAAATAGAATCGTAATCCTAATTTTTGTCATACTTCTTTTTCTCTTTCAACAAGGCATTGGCAAATTTGATGGCAATTTTTCGTCCACCACGAAACGTAAGGTGCGTATAATCTTTTGCGCCCAACGGTGGGTTTGCTTCTGTGAATTTCACCATCGTGTTTTCTCCCCCCATTCCTTCAAATAAATCCCAAAAAGCAATTCCGCATCGATAAGCAATTCTTCTCTGTGCATCGCGCAGTACGTAAATTCCTGGCATCGTCTTCATCTCGTTTCCTTGCTTAGTGCATCGGTCACTCACACCGATCAATAAAAATGAGCTTTCCGGTAAAAGTGTTTTTAGTTTTTTGATTAATCCTACCATTTTTTCTTCATACCATTTGTAGCCTTAGCTGTCGTTTTCATTTACCACATTGAGTCCATATTGAAGAATTACTAATTTATAATTACGAAGATGGTTGAACTGCTGAAACATTTCATCTTTGATGGTGCTTAAAGCAAGCCCCGGATTGCTTCTCATTGAAAAATTGTCAATCGAAATACCAGCGCTGTCCTCCACGGCAGCACCGTATAAAATTAAATTCTCGAAACTTTGAAATGAAATTTTGACTTGATCATAGTTCTTTCCAGGAATTGTAAACTCCTGAATAGTATCTGAATCAACCAGCTCAAAAGTTCTCGCTTCAGCATTCGCAATTGATACCGACAATGATGAGGCTCCTGATGATTTATAAAAAACCTTGGTCATTGGCAGCAATTTTTTATCAAAGCCAGGCTTATATTCGAAATAGTTTTCAGAAAGTGGTTTGAAGCTGTAGCCTGACATTCCAGGAGGATATAAGTTGTCTTTTACTCCAATCATAGAGTATGTTTGCCAGTTTTCAAACGAATGGCGAATGGAGGTGCGAAACCCATTGATCTCAGATGCAATAGGAACAAATCCTACTCCTCGCCCGCCAAATAAAGATTGAAGCGTATCCCGAAAAGGCGCTACTAAAATATCTCCTTCAATATAAGAGTCGCCAAAAAAGGCAACACGGACAGGCTCCGACTTACTTTTTTTCAATGATTCAAAGAAGATCCGTAAACTATTGGGGCCGAAATCTTCAATTTCTGAAGTGCCTTTTTTCGATTTAGTTACGTTGGGTGTTTTTATCTCACTTTTGATTGTATCTCCCGGAACGTGAAGGACTGAATCAGTCTTAGTAATGCTGTCCTTTTTTGAGATTAGAACGTCCTGTAAGAGGCTTGTTTTTTTTATTTTTAGATTGAATACGGAAAATTCCGGTAAGAGAGAAAGCATAAAAAGAAAAACGAGAGTCAGCAACAATACAATGATTGACTGGCTCAGTTTATTTTTATTCATGTCTCTTTCTTTTAGATATAGCCGGCCAATTTATAGGCTGCAATTCCGGTCCATTCCCTAAACAGAGTTTGCCAATTGAGAAATGCCTCAAGACTTGGCACAACGAGAATATCAAAATAAAATTTGGGGTGGTGAGAAATAAAGTCGGTGGAAAAAGTATCCACAGAAATTCCTGCTTTTTCAAAACACATCATTGATCGCCTCATGTGGTAGGCCGATGTGATCAGCAAGCTACGACCGGAAGCGCTACGTTCTTCTAATATTTTTTTTGACGCTAACGCGGATTCGTGTGTGTTGCGAGAATTTCCTTCCACCACAATAACCGAATCAGGAACTCCCATTAGCAGGAGCGCCTTCTTTACTTCTTCTCCTTCTATTTCATCAGGTGCATTAAGCCTTCCGCTACCTCCGGAGACAAGAATATTTTTGATTTTACCCGCCTTATAAAGTTGCACGGTGTGAACCACTCTATCAGCCCCTCGACTAAAATAAACCCGGTCTTTAGGCCCAACATCATACTTTGTAACTCCCGTGAGCAAGATACCCCATTCATACGTTTTTACGTCTGAAAATTTCGTTACCGGAACTTCCCACAGTAAAACAATCTCATTCGATAGAAATTGGTTGGAGAAAAATATAAGTAAGCACAGTCCTATTGCAAAAAATCTTTTCTTCCACTTTTCCCTTTTTACGAAGAATGAAGTGATCAGGCTTGCGCAGATAAGGAAGAATGGCTGAAAGACAATCGAGATTGTTTTCGAAAGAATAAAAAACATGCCTTACATTCTTTTTGGAATCTTACTGTAAATATTTCCAATGCCATCGATAAATTTCAAAAGCCATTCGAAATACAAAGCAATTGATAAAACAATTGTCATCGACCAGATTACGCCAAGGTTGAAAAAAAGTGTGTCAATATTTTGATTCAGGAAATGTTTCGCGGGCATATAGAACTGTGCATCGAAATCAACCATGTGTTCTGGGTCAGGATCTTTGTAAATGGGATAAATTTTTTGCACGAACTTTCCGTCTTTTTCGATAATGCGGTTGAGCTCATCGGTGTTTTTAACAAGTTCTGTAATGGCTTCATTTTGATAAGAGTTGCGTTCGTGTTCAAATGCCTTCTCTTTTTCTGCCGAGTTCGTGAGCTTATTGATAAGTTCGTCTTTTAGTTTGTCGGCTTTGTTGTAGCGGTTGTTATAGAATTTTTTGAGTGCCTCAAAGAAGGATAACGTCTCTTTTTGCGTGAGCGAGTCAAATTTGCCTCTTTCCAGGCGATCAAGTCTCGTGAAATTCTCTTTACCAACTACCTCAAGCTCATCTTTTATTTCATTTTGGATTAGCTTGAGGTCATTATCCACCACATCCTTAATGCCGGCTTCGGTACGATGATAGTTCAGGTTTACAAAATCAAGACGAGTTTCAAGTTCGGGAATGTAATAGATTTTTTTGTAGTCAGCATCGGCCATTACTTTATCGTACTTGTAAAACTGTTGCTCAAATTCATTGTCTTTAAATTGAGAAACCATCGAAGCTTCAAACGCCCACCGGGAGGCCATTAGATCACCCACCATAGGAACGGTAGCCGTATTCCCTATAATTGGATTTAGTTTATCAAACTTCACGACAACACCACTTAAAATTAATTGCGGGATAAGGAGAATTGGTATGAGGATGTAAATGGTAACTGCAGAATTGAAAGCAGAGGATATATTCAAACCTAATAAATTGGCAAAGCAGGATGTTGTAAACAAGATGCTCCAATGAATCAAGAGCATCCCCTTGATTTCAAGTATATAATTACCTACCAATACAAATAAGAAGGTTTGAATGGCGGAGATGGCAAAGAGAATAGAGATTTTTGAAACGATATAACTGCTCCTGTTCAGGTGCAAAAACTTTTCCCGCTTTAAAATTTTTCTATCGCGAATAATTTCCTCAGCACTTACCGTTAGACCCATAAAAAGGGCTACTATCACGCTCATGAAAAGGTATGCCGGCAAGTTAAGGTTCTTACTGAAGATGTATCCTGTGTTAATCTGATCGTCTGTATTATAATATCGAACAATGAAGGCAAGGATAAATGCCAGCGTAGGAGCCTCTAACAAATTTATGAAAAGATATTGCGTGTTGCTTAGCTTGGCGAGAATATCCCGCATGGAAAATAAATGAGTTTGCTTGGTCCAGCTAGGGATGTGCAGCGTTGAGTGCGGTGTTTCTTTTTGGGTGATGATGGAGGGCAACTTTACCTTTTCAGTGAAGAATTTATTCCATTGTTCAGGTGAGAATTTTCTTTCATTAGTAAAATTTCCAAACTCATTGATCACTTTTGTTTCAATGATGTTAAAAATTTGTTCCGGGTTCACGTTACCGCAGGTATGACACTCGCCTTCATCACTATTCACCATGTTGATGTTGCGCTTGAAATAGGTGATGGCGTCCACCGGATTTCCATAGTAAATCTGATACCCACCGGTATCAAGTATCACCAGCTTGTCAAACATTTTGAAAATATCTGAGGAGGGCTGGTGAATAACCGCAAACACCAATTTGCCCTTAAGTGCAAGCTCCTTTAGCAAATCGATGATGTTTTCCGAATCACGTGAAGACAATCCAGAGGTAGGTTCATCCACAAACAGGACAGCCGGCTCACGTAAAAGTTCCAGGCCAATATTCAATCTCTTCCGCTGCCCGCCACTAATGGTTTTGTGAAGAGGAGAGCCAACCTTCAAGTCCTTCGTTTCTGTTAATCCAAGATCATCCAATGTTTTCGTCACCAGTTTTTCAATTTCCTCCTCGTTGAGATGGCTGAAACAAAGCTTGGAGGCGAAGTACAAATTTTGATAAACAGTAAGATCTTCAATCAATAAATCATCTTGTGGTACAAAACCTATCACACCTTCAATTTTGTGGGGCTCTCGGTGGATGTCGATGCCGTTGATCAACACCTGGCCTTGTGTTGGCTTTTCGTTTCCATTAAGCACGTGAAGCAACGTGCTTTTTCCTGCACCGCTCGCGCCCATTAACGCAATCAGATTTCCTGGCTCCTCGTTGATGGTCACATTCCGCAAGCCTAGTCTTCCGTTCTTAAATTGAAAAGAAATGTTTTTTGCTTCAAAACTTGTTTTTGGCCGCTCGGTATCCTTCTTAAAGATTCGTAAAACCTCTCCATAGTAAACCGGGTCGGCAGCTCCCCAGCGAATAGCGCTACCTGTAGCAAGCACACTTATCTTTCCAGGTTTTTGGGGCACACCGTTTAATAGAATATCAC
>CAZNCO010000133.1:0-9571 GCA_964571345.1 uncultured Ohtaekwangia sp. | reverse complement strand
GTGTAAGAAGATATGTATTCCCCGAATGCCGGATTGATCGCCTTGCTAACAAGTTTGGTAGCTCGCGTTGATGTGAAGTAAAAGATCAGCAATACGGCAACGCCAATGCCTGCGGCAGCTAAGACAATTTTCTTCCAGGGGAGAGTATTCATAATGGTTTGTTTGGGCTGGTCAATATCGGAAAAGAATAGGAATTAAATGAACGATCCAGACAAGGTATATTTTATACAGCCAGATGAAAATATTTTGGCCTTTAATGGGGTCAATTGTTTCAAGCAAAGGCGCGAAGACACAAAGTAATTTTAAAGAGAGTGAGGTTCTGAAAAAGAAACCTTCGCGCCTTTGCGTGAAATCTTCTACTAAGAATTCTTGTGTGACAACGCGCCTATCGTAATCAAATACTGCGCTGCCATGTAGGTGACCATAATAAGAAGGCTGGCATTTGGCAGAGGCTGCAGAAATTTGTTAATCGCGAGAAGTGAATCAGAAGCCAGGAAAAAAAGTGCCCCGATGCAGATGTTCCGAAAACTTGACGAAGACGTAAACCCGTACCTAAAAATCGACTGCAACACCATCAATGTTAACACCAACGCATACACCATCACCGGAACTTTCAAATCGCCCAGCACCGGATACAGAATGGTAACAAGGCCGGTTCCAATCAGTAAGACAGGAAAAGAGAAGCGTAGTTTTTGAGGATTATTCAGCCCCGCTCCTTCCTTGTTCCTTAATTGGCGATATGCCACAGTGAAACTTACATGACCCAACAGAAAGGCAGCCAATCCGAAAATAAAAAACAATTCGTTTGCCGAATCAAACATCAGGAACACATCGCCCAGCCAACAGAAAATCATCGCTACCACAAAAATTCTATTGACCACTGACTGATGGAAGAAGTACGTCATCAGTAATGAAGGAACGATCAAGGGCTTGGCCAAGAAGCCGAGCATGGATTGTTGAAATACGATAGAGACCACCTCCAGAACAAAAACAACCTGAAAGAAATATTTTGATACCTGCTTCATGCTCTTTTTACGGTGAAAAGGTAAACAAAAGCAATCAACGCGAGGCCACTGCAAATACTAAAGCATATAAAAAAGTTAGCGGGCGAATTAGCAAACACTAGTCCCGAAAGGAAAGCACCCAAACCTATCCCTAGCTCCATCGAAATATAAAGAGAGGCGATGCCCCTTCCTTTGTGCCCCTCACTACTTAAGTCAGTGGCCCAGGCAAGCAGCGTTGGCGAGGTAGATCCTTGCGCCAAACCGTACATGCTGACACCGGCCAGCAAGGCAACCGAACCCTCCGCAAAACCAATAACTAACATCGCAACAATAATAAGTGAAACGGAAAACTTCAACACAGGAACCCGCCCGTACCGATCAGATGCTTTTCCGGCAAGCAGCCGCACCAGAAGCGAAGCCACTGTTAAGAAAGTGAAAGCAAATCCTTTGTTGGAAATACCTAAATGCTGGCCAAAGTCTGGAAGCAACGTGTACACTGTTCCATACGCATATGAGCATAACACCATCACCAGGCAGGGCGCTATCACCAATGGCTCAAACAAGTCTGATTTATTGATTTTCAAAAGCTTCCACGAAACCTCGTGTTTGGTTTTCAAAGTCTCCTTCACACTAAGGGTTAACATCACAGCTACCAACCCGAAGAGAGACGAGAGATAAAACATGCCGTTCAATCCGAAATACTTTGCCACGGTGCCGCCAATCGAAGGTCCTGCGGCCATACCAATTGCTCCGGCTGTGCCGATGAAGCCCATCGCCTCGCCTCTTCGATTGGCTGGGATCACATCCGAAACGTAGGCTGAAACGCCTGTAGGCGAAAAGCCTGTAGAGAAACCATGAAAGAATCGCAGCAGAAAAAATCCGAATACAGTGGTAAGAATGGGATAGAACAGACTGCAGATCATGCAAACCAATCCACCGAAGATAATCACTGGCTTGCGCCCCAGGCGATCTGCGAGCTTGCCGCTGAACGGGCGCGAAAGCATGGCCGTAAGGGTAAATAAGGCAATGATCAAGCCTTTGAAATCGCCACCTCCCAGTTTGGTAAGAAACTCCGGAAGCTCCGGGATGATCATGTTAAAGCTGGCGAAGAACAGTAAGGCGCTGGTGCAGAGAAGCCAGAATTGAGAAGTATATATTTTGGTATTGGTCTGCGCCACTCGAAGCAAAAGTTGACCTTGAATCTAAAATCAAAAATCTCTCATCACTACTTCTAAAATCAATTCTCAAATCCTTCCCCAGGCAGGCTTGGGTGAGGCATAAAAAAACCCTCCCCCGCACAAGGCGAGGAAGGGAAAAATATTTTTTAACACGTTGATTAAGCCAGTTTGTTAACTGCCTTGGCAAGACGGCTCTTTTGGTTAGCAGCCTTTTTCCAGTGGATAATGTTCTTCTTTGCCAATTTATCAAGCATCGCAGTCACCTCTTTCAACAAAGCCTGAGCTTCGTCTTTTTTAGGGGTATTTAAAAGCTTTTTTACCTGCGTGCGGGTTGATTTGTGCTGATAAGCATTGCGCGCGCGCTTGGTTTCGTTAGCCCTGATGCGTTTTTCTGCCGATTTGTGATTTGCCATAATTTTCTTCTCTTCTAATAAAAGGAGCGCAAAAATAAGATTATGAGCCGGATTTACAAACTGTTGGGAGAAAAAGGTTTATTTACTATATTACAATTCAGACCAAAGCACCAACTCGAGCTGCCTGATGCAACAAAACACTGGGGCAGTTATGAAATTATCTGTTGTGCTCTTTGTCTAATGGGGAGCATTCCAATTTCGTCCTTGTTTCTGCCGGGCGACTTTCTCCACTCCTCGTCCACTTGTGCTGCGCTTTTGTTCCACCAGGAAGGTAGTCAACATCCGAGGCGTAGCTATTCAACATCTGTTAAGCCTCGTCCGGGGCAAATCGAGATAGCCTTTGTGGACTTAGCCTTTGTTGTAAAAAAATATTCAGACCGACATAAAATGGCGGACTGGGCTCTTTTATTTGAAAAAAAATAGCCCGCTGTTAGGCTTGCGGGCTACGCTCATATACTTCTAAAAAACAACTCTTATGGCTACGATAGCAAACAACCTCCTCACCAAAGGGCTCAGCGGCATGCTGGGTAAAACCTTTGTATTCAAAAACATCAGAAACAAGACCGTTTTGGCGGCCTACACTCCGCCATCAAAAAAACAAAGTGAAGCACAGAAGGCTAACCGCAGCAAGTTTCGGGATGCTGCCGCCTGGGCGCAGATGATATTGCAAGACCCCGACCAAAAGGTGTATTATCAAAAGAGAGCGAAAAAACTGGGCTTGCCTAATGCTTATACATCCGCCATTACCGACTATATGCGTAAGGCATCCGTGCGGGAGGTTACGATACGAAAAAGCAATAACCGCACAACGTATTCTGTCTCGAAAAAAGATTTTCAATTAAAGGAAGCAGCAGTAGAGGTGCGCGATGAAACCGGGACATTGGTCAATAGCCAAACGGCCTACGCAAATCCCTATGGCGAATGTGCAATGGTATTACCTGTTTATCCGTCAGGCTATTCACTCACCTGGCTGATAACGGATTCGGCAAACAATGTTAGTGTCTTACCTTCAACGCGAAAGTTATGATGCAAATCGAGAGTAATCATTAACAACTCAATCCTTGTACTCTCCCTCCCACTTTGCTACCACCACGGTAGCGAGGCAGTTGCCAAGCACGTTGGTAGTAGTGCGGGCCATATCCATGATGGCATCAACTCCAAGAACAACAAACGCTTTGCGTGGATCGATGCCCATATCCGCAACGGTAGCTACCAGGATAAGGAAAGTGGCACCACGCACCCCTGCTACTCCTTTGCTGGTAAGCATGAGTATAAGCACCATCTTTATTTGTTGACCGAGGGTCATATCAAGGCCGGCCAATTGAGCTACAAAAACCGAAGCCAGTGAGAGATACAGTGTACTCCCATCCAAATTGAAACTATACCCGGTAGGCAATACAAAGGAAACTACTTTGCGTGGAATGCCCATCGCTTCCAGGTTCTCCATGGCCTTCGGCAACGCAGCTTCACTAGTGGCGGTTGAAAAAGCGATAGCCAGCGGTTCGGAAACCGCATTGATAAATTTTCTGAAATTAAGTTTGATGACCAAACCAATTGGCACCAGTACCACCAGTACAAATACAACGAGTGCTCCGTAGAGCGTAGCCACCAGCAACGCCAGGTTCTTCAACACATCAAAGCCAAACGATGCGATGGAATAAGCCAAAGCGCCAAACACGGCAAACGGAGCAAAATACATCACGATGTGGGTAAACCGGAACATGACGTCCGACAGTCCTTCGGCAAAGGTGAGCATCGGCTTTTTCTTCTCATCGCTGAGTTGTGCCAGCGCTATTCCAAAAAGGATGCTGAATACAACTACCTGCAGCACCTGGCCGTCTGCAATAGCTTTGGCTATGTTTTCAGGAAAAATATCCAGCACCACATCGTGCGATTCTTTCTGGGCGATCAATTTTTCAGCTTTCTGTGCTTGGGATTCCTGGAGGGTTATCACAGCACCCTCACCGGCCCTGGTCAGGTTGATGGCGGCTAATCCAATAACCAACGCCAGAGTCGTTACCACTTCAAAGTAGAAAATGGCTTTCAATCCCATCCTGCCCACTTGCTTAAGATTAGAGTGCGCTGCAATACCAACCACCAGCGTTGAAAATAACAGAGGAGCTATGATGGTTTTAATCAGTCGCAGGAAAATTCCGCTCAACGTATTTCCGTGCAAGGCGATTTCCGGAAAGGAAAAGCCCACCTCGCAGCCTAAGAACATGCTTACCACAATCCACGTAGTTAGTGACTTCCGTTGAATGGCCAGGTAAATCATCAATGCCCATACCACCCAGCGGCTTGCGCTCAAGACAATCGGTGGCATCGACAGCCATTCATAATGTGAACCAAGTGCAAGGAAAACAGCCAGCGTGCCGAAGGCGAAAATAAGTTGATAGTTGGTTTTCGTGCTCAATCCAAAAGGGGTTAAAGGCGTGAATATAATACAGGTTTTTCAAACGATTACTAAGACTACGCGGGTGGTAGGTGATTCATTCAAAATGAAATTTATCTTTGGGGAAATTTACCTCCTTTGGAAACCATCGAACTATCCGGCATCATCGGAATGATTGCCCTCGCCTGCCTGGCCGCCAATTTTGTGGTAGGCTATTTTATCATTACAAATTCAAAGATTCAGTTGCCTTACAGCTTGTCATTTTTGCAGCTCCATAAACTCACCGGGTATTCCGCAGCGGTGGGGATATTGATTCACATTGTGCTCATTCCTTTGGATCCGGCTTCGGGCTTTACCTGGGGTGACCTGCTGTTACCACTTTGGACGAAACACCAGCCTGCTGCCAACACGTTTGGCGCAGCCGCCTTGTATCTGATCGCCATCGTTGTGATCAGCTCCTACTTCAAAGACAAAATGAAATTCAATACCTGGAAGACGCTGCACTTCATCTCCTACTTCGCAGCTGTGCCATTGATTGTGCACAGCATCTGGACAGACCCAAAACTCAAAGACAATCCTATCGACTGGATCGATGCGGAGAAATTGTTTGTTGAGTTGTGCTGTCTGATCATCATCGCCATGGCGAGTTATCGCTTCGTGATCTGGAAAAAGGCGAAGTGATTATTTTCGGATAAAATCCTTACGACTCTTTAATGTCGCTATGATATTCTGAGGCGTAAACTGGACCACTTCGTTTTTGAAAGCGCTGCCGGTGATCATTGTGCTAGTTCTGTCAAAGGGATAAATCGTTAACGGATATTCGTTGCCACCAATATCTTTCACGACAATTTTTTCAAAAGGTGTAAGCTGTAACAATGAATCAGCATTCACTTTTCCCTGCTCAACAATACGATCGGCAGCAATAAAAGAAACAACATCCAGGTAAGAGTTCAATTGAGCTGTATCAAGTTTCGTAATACCTTCCACTTCAAACAGCTTGCCAGTAAAATTAATTTTAAAATCCTCCTTTGGATTGGAAGGAAATGTTGCCTCCAGGCTCTTGAAATTTTGTGGGTTGAAATTAAATATCTGTTTGTTGCGCCAATCATTGGCCGTCATCTCAAAAACAGAAGCCACATACGCGCGATAGCCGGGAATAGTGACCACATACGAGTTCTTGTTGTCGTAAGAAAAATACGTTTCGGTGTGACCTTCGTTTCCTCCCACCGTAAATTCTTTCACCAGATTGCCTGATTTAAAGAATGACACTTTTGTTCCGTTTGACTTCAGTGCCGAAGACACCTTTTCTCTCAACAAAGCTGGCACCTCACGCTTAGCTTCAGCTTTCATTGTAGTGGCAAAAAAGATTTTAATCAGCTGACCATCGGCTTCGTATTGGTTGTTTACCTTCCAGCGCGTGCCATCATAACTAATTTCTGTTTTTCCCTTCGGGGATTCAAAGACAACACGATCTACTTTCTCTTGCTCAGGAATTTGAAACAGTGATTTATCAACTGCACTTCGTTCCGATGAGCCAAGTATTAACACCAAGGCAGTTGCGATGAGCAACACCGCAAGTGAAATCAGGAGCCGTATGTTTTTCGTTCGTTGCATTTTTAAAAATCCTTTCGGCACTACGCGTTATTTTTTAAACACATAGGCACATAGATCACATATTAATTTCTTGCGTACTTCAATTTTCTCATATAGGCTCTCACAAATCCAAAAGCAATCAGTACCACTAATGGCAACATGATATTCACCATCTGCCAATAGGTGCGATCGTTCTTAATCTTCTCTTTATCCAACGGGCGAATCTTCACTTCCTTTGAACGTACATGAATCAAACCGTTCTCATCTGTGAGATACGCCACCATATTCATCAGCAAATCCTGGTTAGCGAATGTGTATTGAGACACCGGGTCATATCCAAGTGTCTGCGGTTTGCCATCCCTGCGATTGATCTCATTGCGCGCCAAATCTCCATCGGCAACAACAATCAGTTTGGTACTCTTACTCTCCGAATGAAAGTCTGCGGTATCAACTCCGTCAGGAGCAAACCTGTTTTTAAATAGAGATGTGAATGTGCCCTCTAATAAATACGCAACCGGTATTTTTCCATCGCCAAAATTATTGTCTTGCATCTGCCTGCGTAAGTCTTCTACACCCACTTTCACGGGTGCTGTAATCTTTTTGGTGTACGGTGATGAAAATAGCAATGCAGTCTTCTTCACACCAATTGCTTTAACGGTATCAATACTGCTCACAAACTTACTTAGCACAGCATCAAGATTACGCGTGATAGGGTGCTCGGCATATTGATTGAGCAATGGAAAGAAAGGCCACTCCAGCGACTGTATGCGCGGCTGATTTCCCTGCATACCAATTACAATAGGGTATTTGCCCGAAACACGGTCTTCAATCAAATCAGGATTGATTCGAACACCATATTTAAAAAGTTGATCATCCAGGTTAAGGTTATACGGAAATGCAAAATAATCGTCACGCGAAGCGCTGTCCATCACTGCATCCATACGGTCGAGCAGAAACAACACGCGGCCGCCTTGCATGATGTATTGATCGAGTTTGTATTTGTCAGCCTGCGAAAACTCAGTTCTTGGTTTTGCCGCAATCAACAGCGAATAGTCGCCCACTTTTTCCTTTCGGGAAAGGTCAACCTGAAAAACATCGTATTGTTCGAGCAGTGCATTGTTGAAACTCGCAATCTGAACAGAATCCAGTTCACCATGGCCGCGAAGCAGACCAATCTTCTTGCGATTAGTGTTACTCATTTTATAAATGGCATTGGCCAATTCAAACTCCGCACTTTCAATAGACTGGTTCAGTACCTGCTGCGAGCCTTCTGCGCGATTGCCTTTGAGCAACATCACTCCCGTTTCAAATCCTCCATACGAAACCACCGCACCAGGAAACACAAACTTCTCTACACGCTGGCCATCTTTATTGTCGATCACATTCAGCGGGCTAATGCCTTTTGACGCAAGCTCTCGCATAAATTCATTGCGCGCCTTCTCACCTGTCGCCTGCATGGGGTTGGTAAATACAGATTTTACTTTGTTGTTGGAGTAAATCCTAAACTCTTCAAGCGTTTCCTTCACAGATTTCTGAAAGCGTTTGAACCCAGGATTCAAATCTCCTTCGAGAAACACTTCAACAAAAACTTCATCATCCAGACTTTGAAGGATTTCTTTGGTCTGCTCTTTAATGGTGTAACGCTTCTCTTCTGTAAGGTCAATCCTGAAAAAATAAAACGAGGCAAGCGCATTCACCAGCACCACCAGCACTAGTCCGTTGGCGAGAAGAAGGAGATCACCTGTTTTTTTCTTTTCTAGCATCACTGGTTTTTCGTTGATCGTTATTGGTTGTTAGCGAAATTCATTCATCATTCAAAATTTCTTCTCACCATTGCCGGCTCCCCACCACTGTCTTCGCACCAAGCAAGAACAAACCCGCTAGGCTTATAAAATAAATCACATCACGGCTATCGATTAGCCCTTTGCTCATGGCATCATAGTGATACAGAATTCCAAACTGTTTTATGCTCAGTGCGAGGCCTGCCGACAAAG
Organism: uncultured Ohtaekwangia sp.; assembly: GCA_964571345.1. Taxonomy (GTDB): domain Bacteria; phylum Bacteroidota; class Bacteroidia; order Cytophagales; family Cyclobacteriaceae; genus ELB16-189. The sequence continues at coordinate 997 of CAZNCO010000133.1, read as the reverse complement.
AAGAAAGTTCATCAAAGCCTGAGTAAAAAATGAAACACAGAAACGCAGCCAGGATAAACGACACAATCTGATTGGTGGTAAGCGATGATGCAAGAATTCCAATGGCGCAAAACACTAACGCCAACAGTGATAAGCCAACATACGAACCCATCACACCAGCCGTGTCAATATTTCCTTTCGGATTACTCAAGGCTGAAATTGAAAAATAGTAAATTAATGTTGGAGCAAGAGCGACCAGCACCAGCGCAAATGCAGCAAAGAATTTTCCTCCGACAATATCCCAATCGGTAAGTGGCTTTGTGTGCAGCAACTCCATTGTGCCCATTTTCTTTTCTTCGGCAAGGCTCTTCATGGTAATGGCCGGAATTAAAAAGATGAACACGTAAGGCCCGAGCGAAAACAATGTGTCCATATCGGCATAGCCATAATCAAGCACGGAAGTTTCGGGGAACACCCACATCAGCAAACCAATTCCCGTGAGGAATACACCAATCACGATGTAAGCGATGAGCGAGTTGAGAAAACTATTGAACTCTTTTACAAACACCTGTATCATACCGCCACTCTCTCCGTTAATGATCTGAAAATTTCTTCAAGTGAACTTTCCTGCTGGCGCAAGCCGAGTAGAGTAAGGTTTCTTTCGGTGGCAAAACGCATCAGGGCTGGTCTTACGTCTGTGTCTGGTCGAGCAAATATTTTAAACTTGTTCTGACTTCCCTCTACGCTTGCCACTCCTGCAAGTTGACTCAAATCCTCAGCCGAAACATTTTCTTTGAACTCAACCTCAATCCAACCTGAACTTGACCCGGTAAGATTTTTCAATATATCGTCCGCTACAATCTTTCCCCGATTAATAACTACAACACGATCACAAAGTGCCTGCACTTCCTGCATAATGTGTGTAGAAAAAATAACAGTCTTATTCCGGCTTACTTCTTTGATCAGTTTCCGGATTTCCAAAATCTGGTTGGGATCGAGACCGGAAGTTGGCTCATCC
>CAZNCO010000132.1:0-9582 GCA_964571345.1 uncultured Ohtaekwangia sp. | reverse complement strand
TTCTCGACTGAAAAGGAAACTTTTAAATGGCCCAATTTTCGGGGGAGCTTACACAAGGACTTCTTTTTTCATATTTAAGTTTTGGACAAGCTGCTAAAATTTCCTGGGACGTCTTGAACAATTGGACTGCAAAACAAAATATTGAGGAGGTTTTTGAATGTCAAGTTACAAGGTTCTGGACGGGCAGACGTTCAAACAATATTGACTTCCTTTTCAAAGACAGACACGATAAGTTTAATGTGCATTTTGAGACTATTAAAAATTACTTAGACAAAAATCCCAATGACTACTATCTAGTAATTAAAGCACGAAAAGGACTTTGGAATTATTATCTTGTGGAGAGTTGTGATATCAAAAACAAGAAAGAGAACTAAACAAACCATTACAACAAAATGAAACTACACCTTCATCTGACAGACAGATTTGGCGGTCACTGGCTAGCCCTAAAAAAGACGATTTTTACTATATTTGATTGATGAACTTAAATTCACAAATAAGAGACAAGTACCGGGAATTCATTAATCTATGCAGACAGCATAGAGTTAGTAAAATCTATGCTTTCGGATCATCAATAACTGACCATTTTGATCCTGCGAAAAGCGACATTGACGTTATAGTGGATTTGGATATTAAAGACCCAATAGAATACGGAGAAACACTTCTTTCGCTTTGGGACAATCTTGAGGCATTTTTTGAAAGGAAAGTAGACTTGTTAACCGAAGACTCAATACACAATCCTTATTTAAGAAAAAGTATTGAGGCTACAAAGAAATTGATCTATGACGGACAAGGAGAGAAAGTATTTGTCTGACGTCCTAAATTCGATCGATCATATTTTATCTTTTACAAAGGATCTTAAATCATTTGATCAATACAAGAACAATTTCTTAATTAAAGGAGCGGTTGAGCGACATCTTGCAATTATTGGAGAAGCGATTAATAAATTTTTAAAAGAGTCAAAGGAGAACGATTTATCTAACTCAAAACAAATAGTAAGCTTGAGAAATAGGTTGATTCATTCTTACGATAGCGTTGATGACAGAATAATCTGGACAATCGTAAGACTACATCTTCTTCCCCTACAAGAAGAGATCAAAAAAAAGATTGGTTAAATAAATGCATGTACGATGTCTGTCGCCTCGTAAAAAAACTACTGCCCATGTTGGTGTTCATTCTTCACCAACATTGTGCAGAATTGTTGTCCCCGAAAAAAATACTATTCGATTTTAATGTAATCAGAGTATGCATAATCAATGGTGGGGTTCGGTGTAAATCTGTAATTTAGTTTTCAAATAACGTTGGCCTAAACCGACAAAATATGAATCGACTATTAGTAAGTCTAATAATTCTCACTGGATTAACATTAGTTGGTTGTCAACAGACCAAGGAGAACGACAGAAAGGAAATTGAATTCAATCAAGTCCTTGCTGACGAATTGAAATCCATGGCTGATATTGACCAGGTTGCCGCATACATTCCTCAGGGAAAATATAAACTGTTGACTCCAGAAAAATGGCAGAATTTCAAAGACAGCGTGTTTACGACACATGAACTAAGACTAAAGCAAATTTTTAATGAATATGGATATCCGGGTTATGACCTGGTTGGAAAGGAGGGCTCAAATAACTTTTGGCTAATGGTTCAACATTGTGACCACGATGTAGAATTTCAGTCAATAGTACTTGAAAAACTAAAACAAGAAGTTAATAAGAAAAATGCAGATGGAAGCAATTACGGCCTACTGACGGACAGAGTAAGAATTAACAAAGGAGAAAAACAGATTTACGGAACACAGGTAACTTATAACGGGCAAGGACAGGCATACCCAAAGCCTCTGCTCGATAGTGCTAATGTAAATAAAAGACGAGCCGAGGTTGGACTTGAACCTATCGAGCAATATTTGAATATGATGACGCTAATGCATTTTGAAATGAACAAGGATAACTTAAAAGCAAGAGGAATAAATGAGCCTCGACTTTACCAGACGGACAGCATAGTGTTTAAAATTGAAAAGTAAGGTTTCCAACACACAACAACGGATAAAGGTTGTGGGTAACATCTGACAAATAATATAACACACAAGTGATTGAGATAGCAGGAAGCTGGATTGGCTATTACACTTTCAGCGAAAAATATGGAGAATGGGGAAAGGATAGACGAGTTCCCTTTCAAATGATCATTGAAAAAGGAATCAATCAATTTGTTGGGAGAATTTTTGAGGAGATAGAGTTTGGCGGATTGGATGATGATAAAATTGTAATAAAAGGACGACAGAACGGGGATGAAATTGAATTCACAAAATTTTATTCTAAAGAACACTTACTGCTTGAGAACTACGAAACGATTTCGTTCGAGAGTGAAAATCCCCATATTGTTTACTACAAAGGCAAATTTGATTTTGAGGACAATACATTCAAAGGACAATGGGAGATTCCTCTTTTGCAGGAAGATGAGAACGGAGTTCTTCATAGCGACAATGACTTAGGCGAATGGGTAATATGGAGAGAACAAGTTGAGCGCTAAGTCGGGCTACACTAACCAAAAAAAGATTGCGATCCATCTTTTTACAGACAGACCGCAATCCAACCGTATGAAAATGAATTTCTCTACATCAAATGAAGATGATCTGCGAGCCTTCTCCTTCGGCTAAGGCATACATATCACCTACCGTGATGATGTCTTTCACTTCGGGAAGAAAATCTTCTTTCTTCATGTGGAACATATCGGCTGCCAGTTTGCAGGCAAAGATTTCGCCACCGGCTGCATCAATCATCTGAATGAATTCCGTTACGTGTGGTATCTCCAGCTTATCCATTTCCTTTGTCATCATATAAGAGGCAAAAGCTTCAAAGCCGGGAAGGCCTGCTACCATCGTAGGCATGCCTGGCATGAAGGCCGGGTTCCCAACCGTGGCAGTGTGCAGGTGGTCAGCATGCTTTTTCGTAATGGCTTCCAACCCAAAGAAGGTGAAAAACATTTTGGCATCGATGCCTTCCATCAGGGCACCATTGGCCATCACCAGCGCAGCATATACATCTTCCAGTTTTCCTTTGGAGCAAATGATCAAAACCTTCTTCACGGGCTTTTTCTCTTTTACTTCGGTGCGAACCGGAATATTTTTTTCAACAGTGAGCGTTTCCATAATCTCTGTTTAAAAGTTAAATGCAACTTACAGGTTTGGGTATGCCGGCAATCTTGCTGGATACTTTCAGCGGACCACCCGGGAATAATTCATAAAACTGTTTGATGTCCACCAGGCCGGAAGTTCCCACTTTGCGAATGGTTAGTTTTACATCTTCCGCTTGTTTCTGGCGCAGCCAGTTGAGCACCGCCCAATGTTTGTCGGTAAGTTGAATATGGTATTGAGCTGCTACATCTTCAGCCCATTCTTTTGTCCATTCTTTATAATTTTTCAGATAGCCTTCTTCGTTGGTTGCTAAGACAGGCACTTGTAAGGTTTCCATATAATTCGGTTTAAAAGTTATTGATTACTGATTACGTGCTTATTGATTTTCTTCAGACTAAAATATTGTCTTCCTCTTCTACATGTTTCTTTTCAGCGGGCTGCTCATTTTCACTTTTGCCATTGCCGGATATTTTTCCCACCATCGACATGTGTGAGGATACCGGAAGTTTTTTACCGGTGAGCAGCATGTGCCAATACACCCATTTGAATGCTAGCTTGCCCAGGTGATTAGCACGGTTCACTTTCAACAATCCCATCGGGCCAACCATTGGCCAGGGGAATTTTCCAGGCAGCGGCTCGATATCATAATTAAAGTCAATCAAAGTTGCTTTACCATGGCCGGTTTCAATGAAGCAGTTGGCATGACCATCAAACTTTGCTTCCATGGGAAGACCTTTGATGTAGCTGAGAATATTTTCGATGAGGATCTCTGACTCAAAGTGAACAACCGATCCGGCTTTGGAAGCAGGAACGTTGGTAGCATCACCAATGACGAAGATGTTTTTATGTGCTTTGGATTGCAGCGAATACTTGTCGGTAGGCACGAAGTTCAGTCCATCGTCATCGCCCATCTCGCTGTTTTCAATCACTTTGCTGCCTTTGTTTACCGGAATGGTGACGAGCAAATCAAAAGGAACTTCTTTGCTGTCGTAGGAAACCAACACCTTGCGTTCGGTGTCCACGCGTTCGATATAAAAATCGGGAACTACTTTGACGTTCTTTTCTTCGAGCAGTGAGCTCAATAATTTAGTGGCTTTCGGCTTTGTAAAAGCACCGGAAAGCGGAGTCACAAACGTGATGTCTACTTTATCACGCATTCCTTTCTCTTCGAAGAATGAATCCGCTAGGAATGTGAATTCAAGAGGCGCCACGGGGCACTTGATGGTAGGCTCCGATAAACCGATCACCAGTTTACCACCATTCCAGTTTTTAAATTTCTCGGCTAATCGCTTCGTGCCTTCGAAAGTATAAAAGTCGAAAATAGAAGTGTGCCAGAGCTCGGCCTTCAGGCCAGGAGTTTCTTCGGGCACAACTTCAGCACCTGTGGCAATGATGAGAATATCATAAAGACATTCGGAGCCATCATTTAAATAAATCTTATTCTCTGTAGGAGAAATTCTCTCTGCCTCAGCGGAAATAAAGTTTACTTCGCGTGGAAGAAATTCTGACTTCTGCCTCACAACATCTTCCGGTGAATAAATTCCAAAGGGAATAAACAAAAACCCAGGCTGATAATAATGAATCGGGTCTTTGTCAATAACGGAGATGTGCCATTCTTGAGGGCTTAATGCGCGGTTTAGCCGGTTGGCCATCATGGTGCCGCCTGTGCCGCCTCCTAAAATCACTATCTTTTTCATACGTGTTGTTGTTATTTGCCATATCAAATTTGCTTCAGCCACTCTTCCTGAAATATGATCATCATCAAGCCACCTTGTGATTGTTGTCATGCATTGCCAAAGCGGATTTGCATTGAGATTTGTTTCGTGAAAGCTGTTAGTATCAAAATGTTTATCTGAAGCAGACGCGTATGCCTACTTTTCTGTTGGCACCAATGAAAACCACTTTTACAGAAACGCGAATTCTTTGTTGTTCGCTAAGAAGCGTATGAGTGCTTCACCTGGTCGTTAATGTAAGCCGCCTCTTCCGCAACCGTTTGTAAAATCGGCACTCAAAAAATAGTGAAGAAAAGTTGAGGACTGTTGAAACCTTTTGTTGTTAATTTGACTTTTAATCCGAAATAGTCAAATAGTCATGAGCGAAAAGACACCCGACCGTGAGAAAGAAAGCCTGATTCTGCAGGCGGCACAGAAGCGTTTTGATCATTATGGAGTGGCTAAAACCACCATGAACGAGATCGCTGCTGATATCGGAATGTCAAAAGCATCACTCTACTATTATTATCCCGACAAGGAAAGTCTGTTCCTTGCCGTGGTTCAGAAGGAAATGGACGAGTTTCTTGAGTTGCTCACGGAAAGCACGAAGCGCAATGAGAAAGCTTCCAAAAAACTGAAATCCTACATCTCCATTCGTCACTCGTATTTCAAAAAACTGGTGAGCATTGCCAAAATGGACGAGCTGCTGCTCACTTCTATGAAATCATCTTACGAGGCGTACAAAGAAAACCTGACGGCCAAAGAAAAAGAATTGATCAACCTCATTTTTCAGCAAGGCATCAAAGAGGGAGAATTTGAATCATTCAATACCAAGGCATATGCGGATCTGTTTGTTACCGCCATGCAGGGCCTGCGCATTGCCATCATTCACAAGAAAAAATTAATCGAAACCAAAGAAGAAGATTACGAAGCTGCGGAACAATATCAAAAGCAGCTGATCACCATCTTCTTAAAATCTATAACCAAAGCTTAATTCAATTTATCTATATGAGAAAAAAAGTAATCCTCAGCATCCTTGCGATTGTACTATTAGTTGGCGGCTATTTCGGATGGAATTATATACATTTTCTTACCACGCACATCGAAACCGATGATGCCCAGGTAGATGGAAACATTGTGCCGGTGATTGCGCGCGTTGGCTCGTTCGTAGCAACCGTGCACGTAAAAGATAACCAGATGGTGAAGCAGGGCGACTTGCTGGTGTCGCTGGACTCGGCTGACCTTGTGGCACGTGCCGCACAGGCCAAAGCCGCATATGAAAGTACCCTTGCTGCCGTAGCCGTTGCGCGCAGTGGTGCAGAAGATGCGCGCCTGTCACAACAATTGGTAGCCACAGGAATAGAAGAGCCTAAGACAAATTTATGGAAAGCTCAAAAGGAGTTTGATCGCTACAGCGACTTGTACAAACAAAACCTGGCTACTCCACAACAACTCGACAACGTGAAAGCAGAATTGGAGAAAGCACAAGCGCAATACAATGTAGCTCTGCAGAAAAATAAGAATGCCGAAGGAGCTCTTCGCACTGCCATGAGTCAATTGAAAATGTCGGAGTCAAATGTTCAGATCCGATTGCGTGAGTATGAATACGCGAAGTTGCAACTTTCGTACACCAAAATTTACGCACCTGTGAATGGACAGGTATCCAAGAAAAGTATTCAGCCCGGTCAGCTTATACAGGCAGGCCAACCGCTGATGGCCCTCGTGCAAGGAGATGAAATCTGGGTGACTGCCAACTACAAGGAAACGCAGCTTGAAGGAATGCTGGTGGGCAATGACGTTGATATTCTTGTAGATGCATATCCGGACAAAACTTTCAAAGGAAAAGTGGAGTCGCTGGGCGGAGCAACAGGAGCTAAGTTTTCATTGCTTCCTCCCGATAATGCATCAGGAAACTTTGTGAAGGTGGTGCAACGTGTAAGTATTCGCATCGCCATTGATGCAACTCCGGATGCACTCAAGTTGTTAAAGCCAGGCCTGAGTGTGAGCACCATCGTTGCTAAAAAATAATCTTCGTTAAAAAATCGTATGGCAAAAATCACTTTAGATAAGTGGATTATTATTCTCACCGTAATCAGTGCGGCCCTGCTGCAATTGATTGACACTTCCATTGTGAACGTGTCACTCATTCAGATGATGGGAAACCTGGGTGCTACACTGGGTGACATTAGTTGGGTGGTTACCGGATATGCGGCCTCCAACGTGGTGATGATCACCTTATCGGGATGGCTGAGCTCCAAGTTTGGAAGAAAAAATTACTTCGCTGCTTCGATCATTTTGTTCACAATCGCATCCATCGCATGCGGGCTATCCACCAACGTATGGGAGCTGGTGTTCTTTCGCGTGATACAGGGAATTGGTGGCGGAGGTTTGCTTTCCACTGCGCAGGCAATCCTGATCGAATCCTTTCCAAAAGAAGATATTGGTCTTGCCAATGCAATCTTCGGTTTAGGTGTAATCATTGGACCTACCATTGGCCCCGCCCTTGGCGGATACATTACCGACAATCTCTCGTGGCCGTGGATATTTTATATCAACATCCCGGTAGGGATTATTGCTACCGTCTGCACGATTCTGTTCATTAAAGAACCTGACGAAAAAATGAAAACAGGCCGCATGGACTGGTGGGGAATTATTTTCCTGGCCGTAGGAATTGGCGCCATGCAGATTGTGTTAGAGAAAGGCGAACGCGAAGATTGGTTTGAAACCAACTACATCACCGTGCTCACCGTGGCAGCAGTGGCAGGTCTGATTGCTTTTGTGTGGCGAGTGCTGTCGGTAGAAGATCCGGTGGTAGACTTGCGCATCATGAAGCATAGAAGTTTTGCAGTAGGAACACTCTTTAATTTCATTCTTGGATTTGGATTGTTCGCCTCCGTATTTATTGTGCCGGTGTTTGCACAAAATATTCTCGGCTTCACCGCTACTGACACCGGATATTTGCTGATGCCCGGAAGCATTATGACGGGAATTATGATGCCTGTGATTGGCGTGTTGCTGAAAAAGAATATTTCTCCCCTGCTCTTCAGCGGCATCGGCTTTGTCTTGTTTTTCCTCTTCACCTATCAGCTTTCAGGATTGAACCTGACGGTGGGGCCGGACGATTTCTTTTGGCCTTTAATCATCCGTGGCATCGGGCTTGGCATGATTTTCATTCCGCTCACCACCTTGTCACTTTCGGATTTAACAGGAAAGGAAATCCCGCAAGGAACAGCCATCAGCAATATGATTCGTCAGTTGGGTGGATCGTTCGGAACAGCCGTAATGACAACGGTGATCAGCGTGCGCACCAAGATCCATTACGATACCATCAAGGATCACGTAAGTTCTTATGACATTACCACGCAAGAGAGATTGCAAGGATTTAAGAATCTCTTTTTAACCAAGGGATCTTCAATGGTAGAAGCAACTCAGCAATCTTTTGCGGCCATGCAAGGTGCCGTGATCAAACAAGCGATGATGATCACCTACAGCGAAACATTTTTAATTGTAGGAGCTTTCTTCATTGTGTGTATTCCATTGCTCATCCTATTCCGAAACAAGAAAAAAGGAAGTGTGCACATTGAAATGACCATGGAGTAACCCATATCAGAAATTTTAAAAAGCATTAAGTAATCTATATGAAAAAGAATTTATTTGTTGTAGTGTCTTTGGTTGTGTTTCTGGCCGGGCATGCCCATGCGCAAACAGCCTATACACTCAGCCAAAGCATTGACTATGCCATTCAAAACAACGTGGCTGTTAAAAATAGCGTGATTGATACGCAGATCTCGGATGCGCAGCAAAAGGAATTGATCGCACGAGGTCTGCCTCAAATTGATGCCAGCACTCAGCTCATCCATAATTTCAACGTGCAGAAAATCATTCTTGAGAATGGCGTTATCCCCGCATTCACAAATCCAAACTTACCCAACGGTGAAGTGTTGGCATTTCAACTTCAGTTAAATAATGTGTGGACAACACAGATTACTGCCAGCCAGGTGATTTTTGATAAATCGCTTTTTACCGGTATTGCAAACGCCTCCATTTATAAATCGCTTGCCAGCAAAAAAGTTGAGCGCACGAAAACCGATGTTGCCGAGCTGGTAACCAAAGCATATTATGGAGTGCTTGTGTCTAAGAAACAACTTGAATTTCTGGATAACAACATTCGCAGGGTAGATTCCCTTTACAAAGAAACGGTAGCGCGATTCAAAAACGGATTGGTTCGCCAGATAGCCGTTGACAGGATTGAAGTGCGATTGAACAACCTGAAAGATGAGCGCGACAAAACCGAGAAACTGGTGGAGTTAAATACAGCACTACTGCGTTTCCAGATGAATGTACCCAAAGAAGAGACGATCGTATTGGCAGACACGCTAAACGAAACAGAAGTAATCAATTCGTTAACACAAACTACAGATCTTAATTACTCACAGCGCATTGAATATGACATTCTCAAAGATCAGATCAAATTGAGCGAAGCACAAACCAAAGCACTGCGCGAAGGTTACTATCCAAAATTAACTGCATTTGCTACTTCCGGTTATAACCCGGCAGCCACCAATCTTGGGAAATCTTTCAGGGCTCTCCGTATTACAATTACACTTACGGTGGATTAGAACTGCGCATTCCTATCTTTCAAGGGGTAGAGAAAAAATATTAGGTACAATTGCAATTCCTTTAAGAGCAGAAGCTGCAAAACACAAAGCAGAATTTGGAAAAATCAATTGACTTGCAAGTGCA
>CAZNCO010000131.1:0-9592 GCA_964571345.1 uncultured Ohtaekwangia sp. | reverse complement strand
GGCATTGATGCACTACGCTCAGCCTGCGATACGGTGCTGATCATATTAAATGACAAGCTGCGCGAAATATATGGCAACCTCGCCATCGGGCAGGCATTTGGCGAAGCGGATAATGTGTTGACCACTGCGGCCAAAGGTATTGCTGAAATCATCACCTTGGCCGGGTATGTAAACGTTGATTTCCAGGACGTACGAACCGTGATGCTGAATGCCGGTGCTGCTGTGATGGGTTCTGCGGAAACACGCGGAGATCATCGTGCGGAGAAAGCCGCCCAACAGGCGCTTGCGTCCCCTCTGCTCGACAGCCGCGATATCATGGGTGCCAAGAAAATTCTCCTATCAATTATATCGGGTGAGGAGGCGGAATTGCAAATGGATGAACTCAGCACGATCACTGAATACATTCAGTCGCAAGCCGGAGATGAGGCCGAGGTCATCTTTGGCCACGGTGTAGATGCAAACCTGGGTGACCGCATACGTGTTACTGTCATTGCTACCGGATTTGCGACTGAAGGAAAGGTGGCGAAAAAGGAAAAGAAGATTGTTGAGATCGACAAAAACCAGATTCCGCTCTTCGGAAAAGGGATGATCGATAATTCCGTAAATCAACGCACGGGCGACTTGCAATTGAAGGTAAAATCAGATATCGGAGACGATAAGCCAATCCTGGAGACACCTTCCGAGCCTCCCATTCAGAAACCCGAAGTTACTCCCGTGGTGTCAAAGCCTGTGTTGAACAAGCCTGAAGAAGAAAAGCAGGAACGCATCTACGAGTTTGATTTTAAAAGCAGGCAGGAGGCCCAGAATGATTTTTCAGACGATGATGGTGAACCCAGCCTTTTCGCAGACGATGATGAATTCAAGATCGGTAATGAGATTTCAGCAGACCAAATCATCAACGAAGAAGGAATGATGGAAGTTCGCAGAACCAAGGAAAGACTTGAGCAACAGGCAAAAGAACGAAGAGAAAAATTAAAATCAACGAAGCGCCTTGAGATGACGAAAGAGGAATTCAATGAAAAATGGACGCTACCTGCTTATCTGCGCAGAGGCGTCAAGGTGGATGGAAACGTTCCGCACTCTTCCGAGCCTTTTATCTCACGGTATAACTTAAATGATGACAACAATTTGTTGGGTAACAATAAGTTCTTGCATGACAATGTTGATTAGCCTTAACCCCAAACCTCTTCTGAAGAGAGCAACTTTGGCTCCCCAACCGTAAGAGGATGAGGGAAAGACATGGCATATCCGGCACGACTGGTTTTACTCCATTCGTAGTGGTTGTTGGTAGTAATATTTTTTGCCGGTGCCGGAGTGCCTTCTTACTTGGTCAGAGAGTTGTAAAAAGCAGTTTTAATTTTTTGCTGCGCTGACCGTAAGTTTTTTTAACTGAAAAGCCCTGACACTATGGTCAGGGCTTTTTATATTAGTCAACGGTAGACGCCTTGGTGATCGCCTGAAACAATTCCGTTTCAGTAAACGGTTTTTGAAGATGATCGTTCATACCTGCGTTCGAGCTATTCTGAACATCGTCTTTGTAGGCACTTGCCGACAAGGCAATGATTGGCATTTTATAATTAAGTTTCCTAAGCTGCCGCGTGGTTTCATGCCCGTCTTGTTGAGGCATCTGAATATCCATTAATATGAGATCAAAGCTGTTCTCCTTAACAAGCTTAATAGCTGTTATTCCGCAGTCTGTAGTGGTTACTTTTCCTCCAAAATTTTCTACCATTTTTTTTGCAACAATAAGGTTAACGGGATTATCGTCTACAATTAAAATGTGTGGCGAGTTTTGCAGTGTCCTATTATTTCTTGCGGCCTCTCGTATCACTTTTAATTTTTGAAGCGCCTTTAGTTTAATAGTGAAAGTAAAGCACGTGCCGGTATTCAAGTCTGTATCTACTGGGCTTTGAACTGAAATACTGCCATGCATTAGTTCTACAAGGCTCTTTACGATGCTAAGGCCTAACCCGGTTCCGCCATATTTTCGGGTTACAGAATTATCTGCATGGTTAAAGCTTTGGAAGATTTTTTCTTGCGCCTCCTTTGCAATACCTATCCCTGTATCGGTGACAGAACCTTTAATGGTAATTTCATCACCGAGACTTTCATGCAGATCAAATTGTACATTTATTTGTCCCTGACTTGTGAATTTTATTGAGTTGCTTAAAATGTTGGTTAAGATCTGAGAAATACGCACTTGATCACCTATTACTTCGTTAGGTATTTTTGGGCTGATATGGCATGAAATCTTAATCCCTTTTTGCTCGGCTAGAAATTTGATTGTCTCAATATCGTTTTTTATGATTGTATTAAAGTTGAACGCGATGCTTTCAAGTTCAAGTTTTCCGCTTTCAATCTTACTAAAGTCAAGAATGTCATTGATTAATTGCCTTAGGTTTTTGCCAGAGCTATGAATCAACTCAAGATAGTCGATATGCTCTTGGTTTGATATATCATTCAAGAGCACTTGGGTAAGACCAAGAATTCCGTTGAGAGGTGTTCTTATTTCGTGACTCATATTAGCCAGAAACTGACTTTTAGCTTTATTAGCTTCTTCGGCCTGGAGTATGGCTTTCTTCAATCGATTTTGTTCAAACTCCAACTCGTAGCGCGATGCGGTACTATTTGCAAGTTCATCCCCCAATAAATTGATGCCCGTGGCGATGGCGTCCCAGATTGTTCCATTCTCTGATATTGGTAGTTTTTGCTTGAAGTCAAGATTGGTGTATGAACTGATCACTTCCACGAAGGTATTAATTGTGAGGTCTTGATCTGTATCTGATCCCGAAGGATCAAGCTGCATCTTGTTGGCGAAACGATTTAAATTATTTACGATCTTAGTAACGATGTCGTCACTAAAATCTGTGATAACACGCTTTGAGTAATCTCCTTTCATCACAGATTCACTAAACTCAAGCAATCTTTGCAGCACTTCAGATTTGACAGTGACGGTTTCATTGTCATTGTTATGGATTGGCAATGGAAGTATCATGAAATTTTCCTTTAATTTGAACTGGCGTATTGTGAGTTTTCCTTTTTTATGCTCAGATTAATCCAGTCAAGAGCTTCTTTTTTGTCTGTGAAAAATCTTGCAATAAAATCTTTAGGGGTTTTAACAAAAATATTGGCAATCAATGCGCCCACTGGATTGGACGCAATAAACGCAGCGCCTAAAATATTTTTCAGCCCGCCCTCAGGCGCCTGTAAGAACTTCTTCGCTTCTGCAGTTACGTTTTTTATGTTTGACATATCCAGAACGAGATAGTGTTTTTTATTAGAAGTAAAATCTAGCCGATTGGCGACAATTTGTTTTGCTATAGAAAGATCAACTTTCAAGTTGGGGCTAAATTCAATGAAAATTACATTTGAGTCCTCGAACGAATTGAAAATTATCAATGATGATTTGTTAGTTTTCATAATTTTGATATTTTAGCTAGAACTGGTTTCAATTTTTATTTTTTTAAGCCAACCTAAAGCGTCCTCTTCTTTTGTAAAAAATTTTGCCGGAATACACGGATTGCTGATTTTTAAAAAAAGGTTTATGAACAGAGTAGCAACCATGCTGTTAGAAAGGAAAGCCCCACCCAAAATTCCCTTTAGTCCTCCCTCGGGACTATTCATATAATCTCTCGCTTCTTTAGTAACTGATTTTACATTGGTGAAGTCAATTAACGTGTAAACTGATCGCCCCGAAGTGTAGTCCATCCTATCTTGCACCATGTCTTTGGCTGTCGTAATATCTATTTCTACACTCGGCTTGTATTTAAAAAAGATAATGTCATTTTCTATCTTCCCGAATGAAATATTTTTGTACTCTCTGTTGTCGATTAAATTCATAATTCAATCTTTTGGTATTTTATTAAGCGGCTTTATCTGTAGTCGATTTTAAGTTTTCATTGCGTGTAATTTTTTGCTGTTGAGTATAAACTGCTCCGATCACCTCCATGTTGAAGTTATCTGAAGCTTGAATGAAAATACTTTTTTCAACTACTCTTACACCAAATTTTCTTTTCTCTACTGAGGCGTCCATGCCCAGGTATACCTTATCGCATTTAAGTTCATTAGCGCGTACAACTGACTGATACAGGCTCTGGCGGTAACAGCTATGACTAAGTACATAGCTGTAATCTAATCCCACGGCCATGATCGAGTAGTTATTCGTTGAAGACACGTAGCAGAAGGCTACTGCAATCAGGGGCGCGTCTTGGGTCTTTAGTCGAAGCTCTATTACCTCCCAGTTAGGGTTGTTGATAATATTGTCGAAGTATTTTTCAGGCAACTCATATGTATTGATATTAAGACTTTTGTCCTTCACATTTTTGTATAGTCTCCGCCACTCCTCGACCTGGCCTGGTTTTACGTACTTGTTGCAGGTGAGTACTTCAATACTGTAGTGCTCCCTCTTATCGATAATATTTCTTCGAAAATGCCACCGAGCTTTTGTCGACAGGCGTGTCATCATGTATTCTTCTTCGGTTTTCCAATTCGCATTTTCGAGTACGTGTGCATCCGGCATTTCAATTTTGATCAATCCTTCTTTAATTAGAAAGTCGCTTAACTCTGAATCACCAGAATCGATGTCGCGCAATTGAATTGCGCTGGCACCACTTTTTTGTTTGATGCCATTCATCTGCCGAATCATTTCCAGCACCGCAGGTTTCCATTGAATATTTTTCCTGTCCAGGTACATGTGATCACCCACACTCAATAGTGAGCCCATCATTACTACTTTTGAAGTGAGAAAATATTTATCTCTCTTTCGATCTTCTTCGATCTGCCTTGATGCGTATGCCGGAGCGATCATGTCATCTTTGCACAAAAGTTCCGTGAAGAAGGTGGCAAGCACGATTTGTTTTTTCTTGTCGCGAATGATGAGATAATGAAAGTTCCAGTTATTCTCGGGTTCCTGATTGTTTGTGTACGTCTCTTCTAGAAATTTACAACCATCCCAATCAAAAGTTCCGTTACCACCCAGTAATTCATCCCACTCCATTTTGTCAATTTTGCTGATCGTTGTTTCAAGTTGAATATCAAATTCAGACAAACTGCTTGCCATATGAGTGTAGCGTTTTGCTGTATTCTCAAAGGGTAAATCGAAATTTGAGCTGATGTCTTCTACAGTCTGGCCTTCTTCCTCTAGCACCTTAGGAAAATGATATTGAAACGCCTCCAATACATCTTTAATATCCTTGTCACTCTGCCCGTTGGTGATTGCCAGACGCAAGCCACAACATTTTACAGGCACACCGGGAAAAATTCCGATATTGGTGTAGAACCCTTCGCTAAGCAATCTCTTCACCATGTTGTATCCAACACGTGGCAACCCCAGGCCGATGTAAAAAATTGGCGACTTGGAAGGCAATACCAAGGGAAGTTTATATTGATCAATGACGTCTCGGGTAAGTTCAATTTTATGATTGAGCTTGTTTTGAAGCAAGTAAATTTCATCAGTCAAGTGAATTTTTGCGCTGGCTATTGAAGCACCAAGCATCGGGGGCTGTACCGGCCCTGAGTAGGTATAAGAACTTCCACATGTAAGTATTTTTCTTTTCATTTCTTTGTCGGAAAGAACAGTTACGCCACCCCCAGTTCCAAAACCTTTTGCCAGCGAAGTCGTCAATATCATCTTAGGATGCAAAGGCATTTGACTTAAAACATAACCATTTCCGTTCTTGCCGGCCCAGCTCATTCCGTGCGCATCATCTATGTATATATGAAATGATGGGTACTTGTTAAGTAAGAAAGTAATGTCCTTCAAGGGTGCAAAATCGCCATACATGGAATAGAGTCCATCCGCCATGTACCATATCTTGTTATACTTATTAGGGTTTTCCTTGATGGTATCTTCAAGGATGTCCATCCGATTGTGCTTGATCATTTCCACTTTGGTACCGCGTGCCCTCAGCTGTTGCACTGCCAACTGCACGCTGCCATGAACCTGGTGGTCGAGGATAATCAGATCATCATCCTGTACAAGAACTGGTAACGCTCCCAGATGCGCAAGCGTGGTAGTAGCGGCTAGGATAGAATGATTATTGTCAAAAATTGTATAGAAAAGGCTTTCTACCTCGTCATACAAATTGCACGCAGAAAATAGCCTAGAAGAAGAATACTGAGTACCATAACGGATTGTTGCATCAATAGCACCTTGCTTGAGCCTGTCATCGGTTTCAAGGCCAAGGTAACTGCAAGAGCCAAAGTTGACTACCTTTTTCCCGTTTATCGTAACTTCCCGTCCATTTAGAACTTGATCATCTAATGATACCTGGAAAATTCCATTTCTTACTCCATTGGTAAGGCACTCGTCAATGGTATTAATAAATTTGTTCGATTTTGATTTCGAGCTCATACTTGGTTTGTTTGATGGCTCAAAATTCTGAATAAAGAAAAGGCAGCGAATCAGGACTCCAACTGAAATTGGTAAATCAGTGCATCACTTATTTGTGGAGGTGATTTATGCGAAAAAGGCCGAATGCATCCTATAAAAGCGGATTTTAATACGTGAAACACGTACTTCTCAGCGTCATTAAAAACGCAGGCTTAACCGGCTGTTAATTTGGGAATAAACTTCGATCGATTCCTGGAATCACCGTTAGTGCATTTTTATAATACACTTTTTTTAGCACGGAATCAGGTAAAGAAAGGCCGTACATTTTCCAGTGGGCATGGCGCTTGCGGTAGTAGTCAAAATATTCATCGTCTGTTTCAAGCACGCGGAAGTAGGTGTAGTACTCCTCTTTCTTGTAGGTGTCTTTCCCCATCATCACACGATCCTGGTATTTGATCATGAAAGCACGAGCGGTTTTTGGTTGGCGGCCGAGTTCGGCAAGCACGGCTCCCAGTTCGGTATAAACATTGGGAAGCTCGTCAAATAATTTTCCAAGTTTTTCCAAATCATTTCCATACCAGCCTAGATGTGCATCAATGAATTTTGTTTCAGGATGTTTGCGAAATACGTGATGCTGCTCACTCATTATTGAATCAAAGGAGGGAAGTTTTTGCGGATCTCGATAACGACTTGGTTCTTGCTTCAGCTCCAGCCAGCGTTCGTTGTATCTGTCTTTGGGTTTCCAAAAGGAATTGGGTTCACCTGAATGGATCAATACAGGAATTCCAAGTTCACCACACTTTTTCCAAATAGGATCAAGTCGTGGATCGTTAATAGCTATGCGGTTTCCGTTGTTGTCTTTATCGGTGAGACCGAGGCCTTTATACACTTTTAAGCCGCGCACACCTTGCTTCACGGCCTCCTCCATCATCTTCAGTGTTTCATTCGGCCAGCCTGTATCATCAAGGTTTTCAAAATTGATGTTGAGAAATAGGATGAAGCGATTTGGGAAATGATTATTCACATTATTGAGCGACCACTCCAAATATTTTCCACGAAAGCCACTGAGATTCACCATCACGCCCATGTTGAGCGAGTCCATTTCGGTTACCAACTTTTCGAGGTTTTGTACGGGCATTGTCCATTGATGATTGTGCACGTCAATGAAAGGAAATTTGGCGCGTGTGATAATATGCTCCGGAACCTTAAGAGTAGAAATGGGTTCGTATTCTTCAACATCCATCACATTCAATCGGTATTGTATTTTGCCAATGATCCAGTACGTGAGACTAAGAAATAGCAAAACACCTACAGGAATCAATACCCATTTCCTTTTAGGGAATGCCATGTGAAGCGATGTTTTTTAATTGAGATTTCGGTTTCTAGGTTAATTAATCTAGAAACCGAAATCTCTGGAGACCAACTATTGAACAGTGATTGGAACTGTAACCTGAATTTTATCCCAAAGGAAATTCATTTTCACTCCCGTGGAGTCACCTGCAAAGTTTATGGTGAATTGCTCAGTTTCGGGAGCGGGAGCAACTGGCACATCTACCTTTAAAATATCAAGGCTGTGGTTGGGTTCGCTTGCAGCGGAAAGTGTAACACCCAATTCGCTATTTAGAATTACCTGGAAATTCTCTAGCCCCGGTACGGTATACATTCGATAGCTGCCAGCATTTACAGGTTTGCCAGCGAAGTTTACATTTTTATCAAAAGTGATCTCGGTAGCAGCGTTGGCGCCAAGCCTCCAGTATTTTCCATACGGCTGAAGAGCTTTGTCCTTCTCCTCTCCAAAAATCAACCTGCCTTTCTTAAAGGGGCGGCCATAATGAACCTTGATTGAAAGTCCATTTTCATTATACGATGCTTCTCCTCTTGGGCTGGCAGGAAACAGAATATTATACGCCACGAATAGAACGAAGGCGAGCACGAGTACTCCAATGGCAATCAGTATTTTCTTTAACATAATGGGTGGGTTTAGTTGTTTTAGATATAAACTTACTTCCGAGACGAATTAACGGTCAAATTATTTTTGATCTTTCTTATTTCTCTAAAATCATTGTCACACCCTGCCCACCTGCCGCGCAGATTGAAATAAACCCTCGCCCCGCACCTTTTTGATGAAGAAGTTTTGCCATTGTGGCGATGATGCGACCTCCTGTAGCTGCGAAAGGGTGTGCAGCTGCAAGGCTACTGCCATTCACGTTTAGCCTGTTGCGGTCAATTTTTCCGAGCGCCTTCTCAAAGCCAAAAGCTCTCATGAGTTCATCACTCTCCCATATTTTTAAGGTAGCAAGAACCTGCGCTGCAAATGCCTCATGGATTTCGTAAAAATCAAAATCCTGTAAAGTTAAACCTGCTTTTTTGAGCATACGTGTAGAAGCATACACGGGTGCAAGCAATAGATTCTGTCTTTGCTTCACATATTCAATGGCGGCAACCTCGGCATGAGTAATGTATGCAAGCACAGGAAGGTTGTGCTTTTTTGCCCAATCCTCGCTCGCAAGTAAGAGACACGATGCTCCATCGGTGAAAGGAGTGGAGTTACCCGCAGTAAGTGTGCCGTGTTGCTTATCAAAAGCAGGTTTTAGTTTGGAGAGTTTTTCGAGGCTGCTGTCTTTACGCACGTTGTTGTCGCGATCAAGACCCAGGTATGGGGTAAGCATGTCATTGAAGAAGCCTTCGTCATAAGCCTTTGCCATTTTCTGATGGCTTTGCAATGCAAATAGATCTTGTTCTTCTCGTGTGACACCAAAGTGCTTTGCAGTAATTTCAGTATGACCACCCATCGATAATCCTGTTCGTGGCTCATCAATGCCAGGAGCAAGTGGAGTAAAGTCTTTCAGTCTTAGTTTTAAAAAGCTGGTGACTTTGCCTCCAAATGTTTTTGCTCGTCTTGCTTCCAAAAGAATTTTGCGCATGCCTTCGCTGATTACAATAGGCACGTTGCTGGTCGAATCTACCCCTCCCGCAATTCCCACTTCAATTTGACCAAGTGCAATTTTATTGGCGATGTAGATAGCTGCCTCAATTCCGGTATCGCAGGCCTGCTGTAAGTCGCACGCTGGAGTGGATGGATCGAGTGAAGTACTCATTAAGCTTTCACGCATCAGATTGAATTCGCGTGTGTGCTTGATTACTGCACCTCCGGCCACTTCGCCCAGACGCTGGCCATGAAGTTTGTACTTTTCGATCAGACCGTTTAGAGCAGCCACCATCATATCCTTATTGCTTGCATTAGCATAGCTGGTGTTATGT